>JANPIG010000067.1:0-1167 GCA_031424875.1 Cytophagales bacterium | reverse complement strand
TTACGGATGGAAATCAAATAATAGCAGAACCTAACCAAGAGAATTTATTGACTTATCTATTGTTGAGTTCAGATGTAAATAACCTTAACAGTGGCGAGTTTTACTCAACTCTGCGAGGGAATATTGAACAACCTGCCTACTATTTTGATAACAATAATGAAAATGCGAATCGGCATTTAGATATTTTAATGATGACTCAAGGATGGCGGAGATTTATTTGGCGAGATTTGATGGCAGATAAATTTCCAAAAATGGATAATTTCCTGGAAACAGGGTTGTCGGTAACGGGTAAAGCTATTAGACCAAATGGTAAAATTGCCGATAATGTAACATTAACGATGATGTTGAAAAACGGAAAATTTAACCCAGTGTTTCAAATAGGAACTACTGATTCTTTGGGAGGATATGGATTTTATGGTTTAGATTTTAAAGACAGTACCGATGTATTTATTCAAGGAATGAAAAAAAGTGGTAGCAAAAATTTAGATGTTAGCATCGATGGTCAGAAAAACTCTCCAAAGGTTAAAATTATAAAATTGCCTTATAATCCGATGGAATTTGACACAAAAGAGTTAGCAGATTTTCTGAAGAAAGCCAATGAGGCTATTGAATTGGAGAAGAAGTTGAAACTGAGTAGAGATGTTCAATTATTAAATGAAGTAGTAGTAAAAGCCAAGAAATTTGAAGAACCAGATGCTCGAAAAATTTACGGCAAAGCCAGTAATACACTAAAAATAGACCAAATATTGTGCGGAGGGGCAACCAGCGTATTTCAAATGATTCAAGGTAGAGTGGCGGGCGTGCAAGTTTCACCTAATGGAAATGGGGGATATTCTGTCTTGATTAGAGGGATAACCAGTATAACGGGAAGCAATCAACCCTATTATTTATTAGATGGAATGCCTGTAGATGCCGATGCTTTTAATGCTATACCCCCCTGTGATGTAGAAAGTATAGACATCCTTAAAGGAGCAGATGCTGCTATTTACGGTTCAAATGCTTCGGGGGGTGTAATAGCGGTTTTGACCAAAAGAGGAGGACCTAATTATGATTATTCCAAAGACGCAGTAGCAGGGGTGAGCATTCAAAAAAGAGTAGGGTACTATACAGCTCGTGAGTTTTTCGCTCCCAAATATGACGTAGCCATTCCCGACCACGTTCGTCCAG
>JANPIG010000066.1:0-1435 GCA_031424875.1 Cytophagales bacterium | reverse complement strand
CAACAAAGCAAAATACTTTCAACTTTTAAAAAAGAGATTGTCAGAAGTTTGAGGCTTCATTTTGATATTATTGATGAACAAATTAGTGCAAATAATGGCAATAAATTTGTGTCAATCGAACTGAATTATCCGACATATTTTACTCGTGCTGATGCGTTGAGACCACATATTTTATTAGAATTCACTGTTTCAGAACCGCTTTTACCCGTCATAGATTTACCAGTATCCTCCATGATAAATGAAGTAGCCAAGCAAACGCCAGAAATTGATGAAATTGCCTGTGTTAATCCAGTTGAAAATGCGGCAGATAAATTGAGTGCTATTACTTGGCGAATTGCTGAAAGAGTAAGAGGAAGTCAAAATGATAGTCCTGATGTTGTTAGACACATTCATGACTTGGCTATTATGAAAAATTTAGCGTTGGAAAACCCTAATTTTTCAGGTTTAGTAAACACAGCTTTGAATCGAGATAGAAACCGTTCAGAATTGATAAAAGACTTGTCATAATTAGAGAAACTTTTAAACGTTATGAACATCATCAGTACAGATACTGAATATGTGAGAGAATACGATAGATTTGTCAATGCCATGTCTTATGCAAATAATGATTCAATTCCATCGTTCAAAATAGCTTTAAAACACGTTGGAGAATTGGTAAATAAAGCAATTACTGAAAATCAATAACAAAAATGTCCCCAATCCAAGAAGCCAACGAAAAATCTCATCAACTCCTAAAACGTCGTCATTTTTTGCAGACCTGCGGCACGGGTATGGGCATGATGGCGCTGGGGTCGATGATGGGGTGTTTGTCGGATAAAAAAGATATTATTACCAATCCTTACGCTCCAAAATTGCCTCATTTTGCGGGAAAAGCCAAGAGCGTAATTTACCTCCACATGGCAGGGTCGCCTTCACAATTAGAGCTTTTTGATTTCAAACCCGAACTCCAAAAATGGCATGGTAAGGACTGTCCACAATCATTTTTAGAAGGTAAAACTTTTGCCTTCATCAGGGGCGTTCCCAAGATGTTAGGTTCGCAAGGACAATTTGCCCAAAGAGGACAATCAGGGGCTTGGGTGTCGGACTATTTGCCTAATTTTCAGACCGTTGCCGATGAAGTGACGTTCTTGAAAGCCATGCACACCGAGCAATTTAATCACGCACCCGCCCAGTTATTCATGCACACGGGTAGTGCAAGATTAGGTCGCCCAGGGATGGGTTCTTGGGCAGTTTATGGCTTGGGTTCAGAGAATGAAAATTTACCAGGTTTCATCGTTTTGACATCGGGTGGTAAATATCCAGAGGCAGGAAAAAGTATTTGGGGAAGCGGTTTTTTACCTTCCGTTTACCAAGGCGTTCAGTGTCGGTCGGACGGTGAACCCGTTTTATACATCAATAATCCCAAAGGAATTTCTCGGGATATTCGTCACGAAGC
>JANPIG010000065.1:0-4107 GCA_031424875.1 Cytophagales bacterium | reverse complement strand
AAATACTGACTTTTCCGAGTGGTTTATCCGTTTTTAAATCAAACACATAGCCACTAAGAATTAGACTTCTTTTAGGTTTTTCGGGTTCTGGTTTTTGAAGAATAACGTAGTTTTTACGGACTTTAAAAGTGATAGATCCTTTAAAAATTTGATTCAAAACCTCCCGCACGGGTTTATCAATAACCCAAAGACTAATCCGAGTATTTCCATCCAAAATTTCAGAATTATAAGAGAATGAAAAACTGCCTTGTTTAGCCATAATTTCTAATACATTGGAAATTTTTTCATTATTGACTCTTAAAGAAATAGGCCTTTCGAGAATGGGGGTTTGGGCAAAAGAAAATGACGTAACGAAGAGAAAAAATAGTGCGTAGAAATATTTTGAAAAGAATAAGTTCATCAGGTTATTTTACAGCTTATAGAGAGTAAGATATTGTAAATCAAATAATTATAAAGAATATTTTTCTCTTATGCTAAATTCTGTGGCACGGCTTCGAGCCGTTCCATAGATACAAATTTCTAAAAATTCTTTTCAATTACGGAGTGAAACTAATAACTATTAATTAACTCCCACAACCTTCGCCACTCAATACAATCGAATTCTTTTGGTTGTCAACTTTCAAGTTGAATGTCTCTGCTATTACGTGAATGATATTATCTAATTCTTCCTCTTGAAATGAAGCCGTTAATTTACAATTTTTAATTTTATCATTATTGAAAATGATATTTTTACCATAAACTTGGTTCAGTTTTTCAACTACTTCAGCAAGAGAAGTTTTCTCAAATTCAAATGATATTTTTTTGGTATCATTCCAAAGTTTGTCTTCCTCTACCTCCGATTTTATTATCGTTCCCGAATTAGTTAAAAGTTCCCCTTTTTTGCCTTTTACTAAAATAACTTCCTTATTATTTTTTGAAAAACGCACCTTACCACTTTTTACAACTACCTGAACCTGAGTATCATAAGCTGTCACATTAAATGACGTACCCAACACTCGCACATCCGTACCTTGTGTATGTATAATGAAAGGGTGGGCAGCATCGTGATGTACTTCAAAAAAGCCCTCTCCTTCGAAATTTATCTCACGATTTTCACCTTCAAAGGTAGCTGGGTAAGTAATAGATGAATTTTTATTGAGCGAAATTTTAGTGCCATCGGGAAGAATTTTTTCGGCAGAAACATTGCCCGTTTTAAATGATAGCACATCATTTTTAGGCACGATAAACTGTTTGGCAGCCACAAACCAAAGCCCAAAAAGTAATACTAAAACAGCAGCAATTTTTAAGAAATTATTAAGCCAATTAATTTTAACAATAGATATAACACTTTGACTATCAATTATTTTTGTATTAATATTCAACTTATTCCAAGCCGCATCTACATCAACATTTTTTTGATTTTTCAGTGATGAAACCCCTTCAAAAATCAATTTAGATTGTTCTAAAACTTTTTGATTATTCTTTGACGCACCTACCCACTCGCCTATAATGTCGGCTTCGTGCGTATCTGTCTCTTTGGCGAGATATTTTGCCAATAAGTCATCAATGGTTTGGTCTTGATTCATTTCATTTGTTTCCATTAAGTACTATGTATGAAGCAGCGAAAATAAGAATTTAAATAATATCATTTATTACAAGGCGATACTTAATACTTGATACATTAATATAATGGCAAGAGGCAGATAATCAGCCAATTCTGTGCGCATAATTCTTAGAGCTTTTCCAATCTGATTCTCAACGGTTTTGATGGAGAGTCCTAATCGGTCAGCAATTTCTTGATACTTCAATTCTTCAAAACGGCTCATTTTAAAAATCAGTCGGCATTGTTCGGGCAGTTTTTCAAGGGCATTTGAAATACGATTTTCTAACACTACCTTTTCCATCATTTCCGTAGCAGAATCATGATTTTCTTCATAATAATTGCCCACATATTGTTTATGAACTTCCTGAATCTTAAGGTGTTTCAAGCGGTTTAAACAAGTATTATGTACAGCACGATAGAGATAAGACTTCAAAGAAACATTAATTTCGATGCCTTCACGCTGTTCCCAAAATTTCATAAAAATACTCTGAACAACCTCCTCTGCATCGTCCATATCCTTCAAAATTCCACAGGCATAATTGCACAGCGATTGATAGTGCTTTCTGAAAACTGTTTCAAAAACACGCTCATTTCCCTGACGGATAGCCAATAAAATATCAGAATCTATGGTTTGTATCATGTAAAATTCGTTGTTCGATGTTAGGTATTGGATGTTCGGAAATGATGTTAAAATGTTATTTCTTATAACACAAACACCGAAAACAAACATCGAAGCTGAACGCCGCCCGAACTAAATCTCAAACATCGAATAGCAAAAATACAATTCCATTTGGATATTTCACCTTAAAGACAACTGAAATTAATTTTACCCCTATTCGAATATTGAAATGGCTTACAAAAAAATAACTCCTCAAAAATCAATGTTTCAAGGAGTTATTTTTATAGTTTCATTCTTTATTTTTTGTTTGAAATTTGCTTCTTCAACCTCTCAATCTCCTTCTCTTGATGAATCATGTGAAGGGTCAATTCCTCCACTTTTTCCAATAATTTAGACACCATTACATCAACTGCTACGCCCTTCTCTACAACCTCTGCCGCCGATGGAACATTAGGTAAATGTTTATTTTTTTCTATAAATTCCTCTGTTTTTTTCAAAGGAAGCAATTCATAATTCTTTTCAAAAACACGGTCAGACCATTGATTTTTTGATGAATAACGGATTTTAAAATGGCTCAAAACGGGTGTACCTTCCGAATCCGTTGCCAAGAAGTTTAGACCATTAATATCCATCAAATTTTGATTAACCGAAGCCACAAAATTGATATTTCCTTCCAAACGAAATGATCCTCGTACATCTAAACGTGCTTGTGGATTTGCAGTGCCAATACCTACTTTTACGAGTGTACTGTCACCCAAAACTAAGCCATCGTCCACGGCAACTTTGGCATTATAGCCAATGGCAGAGGCTCTTTGAAGATTGTTCTGATTGATACCCACACCCCCTGCAAAACGTCCGAAATATGAGGCTGTTTGAGCATAGACTCCCTTTAAACAGAGAGGAAATAATAAAATGAGTGTGATAATGATTTTCTTCATAATTTTATTTTTTTTCAATTACAATTTTACGTCTTTTTACTTCAAAATAACTTAAAAGCGTTATCAGCAAAACCCCATCAAGCCATAGAAAGAAATAGGGATATTTTGTATAAAAACTTTTTTTGTTCACACAGACCACTTCTTTTGTACCTACGGTGGCAGCGAACCACGGTAATTTGCCTTCTATATTTCCGAATGGGTCAATAAAACAAGAGATACCTCCATTTGAACATCTGACAATACTTCTTCTGTTTTCGATAGCTCTCATTCTGGTAAAACTCTGTAATTGTTTTGCCCCAGGGGTGGTGTCAAACCATGCGTCATTGTTCATCAGGGCTATAAATTCGGCATCGTCATTGACTAAATCTGCCATTTTCAAAGGGTACATTTGCTCCCAACAAATCGTCAGGGCAACCTTGAATTTATCGCCCTTGAAATTGGCGTAATCAAACGTATAAGGCTCATTGCCTCTTTGCATGGCACTTCCTCTTTTAGTTGGCACATTTTTAAAATAGGGCATCAATTCCACAAAAGGCAATCCGTATTGTTTTTGATATACTTTTACATCATTGGATTTGAGTTTCAACGAATCCCAAAATACGGCTAATTGGGGTGTAAAAACCAAAGCGTTATTTATGAAAATATGCTTTTTTGATGTATCGGGATATTCTATGTAACCAATCGCAACCGAAGTTTGCCAAGCAGATATTGCCCTTTTTGTAAAATTAAAAAGAGTTGTATCTTGAAATAAAGGTACTGGAATGGCGGCTTCGGGCAGCACAATTAAATCTGGATGATTCGTCCTCACGGCTGAATCTGACAAGGCAACAATTTGGTTGAAGGTCTTTTGAACAATCATTGAATCCTTTGAATATGAATCCAAATTAGTCTGAATAATTGAGACTTTTGAAGTCCGATTGTCAGAGCCAATTATGCCTTTGGGGTTTATTTTCATTACCCAAAAACTG
>JANPIG010000064.1:0-2201 GCA_031424875.1 Cytophagales bacterium | reverse complement strand
GGGACATACAGGGCCGTTTATTCAATACACGCACGCTCGTATTTGCTCGATTTTGAGAAAAGCCCACGCTCAAGGAATTGTAGGCAGAACGACTGATTATCCCGTTTTACAGCAATCTGAGCGTGATGTAATTTTTCTTTTGGGCGATTATCACAAAATTATTGCTGATGCAGGGCGTGAATATTCACCCGCTTTGATTTCGCAATATGCCTACGATTTGGCGAAGGCTTACAATCGTTTTTATAACGAAGTAAACATCTTCAACGAATCCGACCCTAACGCCCAAGCGTTCAGAGTGGCGTTTTCGGGGGTAGTAGGTGAAACAATTAACAAAGCAATGGCGTTATTAGGAATATCAGTGCCATCAAGAATGTAAAAAGTAAAGTACCACAGGCTTTAGCCTGTATTTTATTAATAACAGGCTGAAGCCTGTGGTACAAATATGAAAAAAATAATTATTTCCATCATCTTAACTTTCACAACAATCATGTTACTAAAACTCATGAAAATAGGTTCACTTTTGGGGGCTTTGGCTGTCCCATTTACGCAGAATAGTTTTGAGGCTCGTCCTACTACTATTGAAGTTACGGCTGCAAAAACTTTGTATGATTTCAAGATGAAATCTCTTGATGGCAAAGACGTAGATTTATCGGTTTACAAAGGAAAAAAGGTCGTTATTTTGAACACAGCTTCAAAATGTGGATTCACTAAACAATATGCAGATTGGGAAAAATATTACGAAGCTAACAAAGATAAAGTAGTAGTTTTAGGTTTCCCCTCTAACGAATTTGGAGGACAAGAGCCTGGTACTGATGGAGAAATTGCTGCATTTTGCCAAAAGAATTATGGCGTAAATTTCCCAATGTTTTCAAAGGTAGTAGTGAAAGGCGAAGGCAAATGTGATTTATATAAGTGGCTTACTACCAAGTCGTTAAATGGATGGAATGATAAAGAACCATCTTGGAATTTCTGTAAATATATTGTAAACGAAAAAGGAGAATTAACACACTTTTTCGCATCAGGCGTGAAGCCAGATAGTAAAGAATTTATGGAAGCAATCAAATAAAGTTTGATAGTTAGAGAAGTTAAAGAGTTAAAAAGTTAGGCTGTATTCGGCAATCTAACTTTTTAACTCTTTAACTTTATAACTCTTTAACAAAAAAATAATGAAACATTGGATTTCTGCGGCTCGTCCACGTACTTTGCCCCTTGCCCTTTCGAGTATATTGATGGGCAGTTTTTTAGCGGCAGGTTCACAAGCTTTTTCTTGGACAATCTTTGGTTTAGCCGTCCTCACAACCACTTTTTTACAAATACTATCCAATTTTGCGAATGATTATGGCGATACTGTCAGCGGTGTTGATACAGCAGAACGTACCGTAGCTACTCGTGCCGTACAGACAGGAGCAATCACTCGCCAACAGATGACAAGAGCCATTATTTTGATGTCAATTTTGTCTTTTATTACAGGCTCTTTATTGATTTATGAAGGTTTAAAAGATACCTCTACTCAAACGATTATCTCCTTTTTTGGCTTAGGAATTTTGGCAATTATCGCCGCCATTACTTATACCGTTGGCAAAAGGCCTTATGGATATATGGGTTTTGGGGATATTTCCGTCTTGATTTTCTTTGGTTGGGTTGGCGTGTTAGGGACATATTTTCTCTTCACCCACGAAGTAAATTTGTTGATGTTTTTGCCTGCCACTTCTTGTGGACTTTTTGCCGTTGGTGTACTGAATATCAATAACATACGAGATATTGAGTCGGATATTAAGACGGGGAAAAACTCCATTCCAGTACGTTTGGGGAAAGACAAAGCCATAATTTATCATTGGTTTTTATTGATTGGTGGATTTGTTTGTGCGGTGATTTATTCATTATTAAATCATTCAGAAATATTGAATTGGGTGTTTTTAATCACCTTACCACTTTTAATCAAAATTGGAGTAGGCGTTTCAAAAGGACAGACGCCCGCACAAATTGACCCATTTTTAAAGGTAATGGCTCTGACGACTTTGTTGTTTGTGATAACCTTTGGAATTGGACAGGTATTCTAATTGTTGAAGTTTGAACAAGCGGAACGCCGCCCGTTCAAACTTCAACAATTAATTTAATGGAACTTTCAACCAAATTAAGTCGTTTTTCATTTATAGTTATCAATTCATGAACAACTGAACTAATAACGGATAACCAATAAC
>JANPIG010000063.1:0-4105 GCA_031424875.1 Cytophagales bacterium | reverse complement strand
AAATTAAGTACATTCAACGGAAAACCAAACTTTTTAATAGCGACCGCTACGAGAATGATGCAGAACATAGTTGGCATTTGGCCATGATGACGATTGTTTTATGTGAATATTCCAATTCAGAAATTGACATTTTGAAAGTATTGAAAATGGTTTTAATCCATGACATTGTGGAGATTGATACGGGTGATGTTTTCCTACATGATACCTCAAAAAATCACACCAATACTGATGAAGAAACCATTGCGGCAAAACGTATTTTTGGCTTGTTACCACCCGCACAAGCCGAAGAATTTATCAACATTTGGGAGGAGTTTGAAGCGGGAGAAACCAACGAAGCCAAATTTGCTAAAGCCATGGATAGATTTGAGCCTTTATTACAAAATGCTTCCAATAAAGGAGGTACTTGGGCGGAATATAATGTTGATTATGGAAGAGTATTTGATACCGCTTTTAAGATTAAAAAAGGCTCCGAGACGATTTGGAACTACACCGAAGACCTTTTGGATAAATCTGTGGAGGAGGGGATATTATGATTAAAAACAAAAAGAGCCAACTTTAAGACTGGCTCTTCTAAACTGAAATAATTCTATTATGATTTATATGTTATTACGAAATTGAAATCTCATATAAATCATAATAGAACCACTAAAATTAAATAAAAATCTTACTGCTTCACAAACTCGCCACTCGCACGTAACTCTACTTCTTCACTCACTACGCCCGATGGCATTGCACCCACGTTAAAATCTGTACGCTTGATTGTTCCAGTAGCTTTAAAGCCTGCCAAATCTTTGCCTTGACGGTTTTTACCCTTACCAATCAAAGTCATGTCAAGTGTTACGGGTTTTGTTACACCTTTCAAGGTCAAATCGCCCATTACTTTAAATTTATTGGCTCCTGCTGGCTTGATAGAAGTGCTTTTGAAAGTCATAGTTGGAAATTTCTCCGTATCGAACATGTCGGGTTTTTGAAGGTGTCCATCACGCATTTCATTGTTGGTGGTAACACCTTTCATATCGGCTGTCAATTCAAAAACAGCATCCGAAAAATCTTCTTTTGAGGAAGTAATATTGGCATCAAAACTTTTGAAAGTACCATCAACTTCTGAAATCAATAAGTGGGTTACCGTAAAAACTAATTTGGAGTGAGCTTTGTCAACTGTCCATTTTTGGGCAAAACTGGTGGCTGCGACGAATACAAATGCGAAAATAAAGGTAATTTTTTTCATGAATTTAATTGTTTTATTGGTTGGAAAAAAAATAAATACTTAATGTTTAATACGATATTTACTGTATTTGGGTTGCTTGCTAAATTTACAAACTTAGCATCTCACCTTTGGTAATATTCTTTTTATTAGGTTGCTTAATTTCATACGCTGCAACCAACTGATTGTCAAGCAATAAACCCGTTGGATTGATACCATTTGTGGAATCATTAATCCATAAAGTCGCAGAAACTTTATCTTTACTGACTTTGCGATAGGCAATTTTAGAAATACTATTCTCTTGATTTTGCTCCCAAAATAATGCTACATTCTAATTCTGACTGGATAAATACGCATTTTCTGCTATGCCCTTTACCCTATGGCGTTTTTACGAGCAAAGGCATAGAATAAGCTTTCGTGATATCACCTAAAATGGATTTAGCGAATGAGACTAAATTTTCCATGAATAATATGACTATCGGTAGAAGTTTTTTGACTGTTTGTTTCATATTAGTTGAATTATAAAATTACATTTATTTAATCATTCTTTACATCATCATTCTTTACGGACTTTGATTTCTTTTCAGCCAATTTCATACTTCCAATCTTATAGCTAAACGTCAAACGGATACTTGAATTGTAAATATTTTGTGTATTAGATTGTTTGAACTGTGTAGAATTTAGGTTGCTGGTAAAAGTCATTCCGTTGGTTAAAAAGTTTTCAGCAGATAATCCTAAACTTGCTTTTTTGTTATTAAATTCTTTTCTAACCCCCATCGAATACATCACGAAACCCGTTCTATCTCCTTGCAAAACAATATCTCTTCCTCTACTTCCAAAATTGAATGACGAAGCCCAGCCTTTTCCTAACTGACCCTGTATGTCAATTTTCCCTCCATATCTCCATCCTGAATTGCTAATGAGAACGGAATTTCCTGTAAGGTCAGGTGCTAAACCTTCGATGAAACGGTATTGAAAATCAAGATTCATATTCATTGCCCATTTGGGTGAAATATTGAAAGTTGCGAAGACGTTTGAGCCGTAATTATATTCTTTTCCGATGTTCTGAAAGGTAGAGACAATTGCCCCAGCCAAGGTATCCGAACGTAAACTTGCTTGCTGGATATCATCCGTATTCAAGCGGGTGAAAAGGCTAACATTCAAGTAAGTTTTTTTAATATAAGTACTCAATCCTAATTCTACTCTGTCCGTAATTTCAGGTTTTAAATTTGGGTCTCCTTTACTAATATTTGGTAAATTTGCTAAGTTTAAATTTGGATTAAGTTGTTGTAAACCAGGTCGTTGAATCCTTTCGTTATAAGCCAATTTTAAGGTAGTATTATCGCCAATTTTCTTTGAAATATTTATACTTGGTACAAAGCGACCATACGAGGGAATAGTTATCTTTCCGTTCTCTTGGGTGTTGGCGTATATGTCTGTGTATTCGTAACGTCCTCCCAATTTGAATGTATATTTGTTGGTAGTAGTGAGGGTGTATGATAGATAACCAGCTGCAATATTTTGGTTATATTCTAATGCTCCCGATGGACGTTTGGAGTCAATAGTGTATTCAGAAGATGGACTGGCTAATTGATACTGATAATTGCTAATTACTTGTCTGGAAATGCCCTTTATACCTATTTCAAACATTTGATTCGTAGAAATGGGGGTGGTATAATCACTCTGAATGGTATATTCTTTATTGGTATTGAGATTAATATTTTTCTGACGGTTAGTTAAAGTATTTGACGCATCGAAGACATTAGCATCAAAATTATTTGTCAAATTGTTCAGGCTATATTGCGTTGAAATAGAGAATTCTTGTTGGGGTTTAAAGGTTTTTACATAATCTAAATTTAAATCAATCGAATTAGATAAATCACGACTGTAAACGTCTCTTTTTGTGGGAAGCGAAGCAATTTCATTGATAAAAACATTATTCACTTGGTTTTGGTCACGGTTAAAATTTCTAATGCCAAAACGAGCATTTCCTGTCAGGGATTGTGTTTTGGATAATTCATAATCAAAACCCAAATTGTATTGTCCAAAAACTCCCGAATCATAAGCGTCTGCTTTCTGATTTGTAAGAATTGTGTTGCCATTCAAAAATGTACTTTGTTCCAAATCGGTTTGGGCTTTGTTGTAAATAAATCGTCCATTGCCGCCCAAAGTGATTCCTAATTTGCCTTTTCTGTAATTTCCAGTTAATCCCAAAACCGAAGAACGATTGCCCAAACCACCATCTACGCTCAAATTTAAACCTTGCAAAGTATTCTTTTTAGTGATGATATTAATAATTCCTCCCGAACCTTCTGCATCGTATTTTGCTGAGGGTGAGGTTATTACTTCAACTGTTTTAATCATGTCGGCTGGAATTTGCCTTAAAGCATCTGCTACTGTTCCGGCCATGATTGAAGAGGGTTTATTATTAATCAAGACTCGAATATTCGTACTTCCTTGCAACGAAACATTGCCTTCTAAATCAACAGAAAGCATGGGTACTTTTTTCAAAATATCTGAAGCATCGCCTCCTTTTGAAGACAAATCACGGTCGGCATTATAGACCAATCTATCTACTTTTTCTTCCACCAAGGCTCTTTGACCCATAACAGTTACTTCATCCAGTGCTTTTACACTTGATGAAAGATTGATAATTCCCAAATCTAAATCCTGACCATTTTCTACTGTAATATCAATCGATTTATTGGTAAACCCAACGAATGAAATCGTAATCCTATAATCACCATAGGCAACCTTCGACAATGTAAACCTTCCTTTTTCATCTGCCACTGTTCCATCCACAATTTTATTAGCAGTTTTGCTAAAAAGGGCAATACTGGCAAACTCTACGGCTTTTGTAAAGGCTGAATCAATGACGTAGCCCGTAATTTTTGAACCTCC
>JANPIG010000062.1:0-7621 GCA_031424875.1 Cytophagales bacterium | reverse complement strand
TATACAATCCTACGGAATTAGCGTTGAATACTCTTGATGTTGCTCCTGAAATATTAACTCCATTTTTTTTCCATTGATAAGTTACCCCTGATGGATTATTAAGAGATTTCAAATAAATACTGCTTCCATTACAGATAGTATAATCTGCCAGATTCTGTTCCAAAGAATCAGAAATAAAAACCCCAGAAAAATTGGCACAGGCTGGACTTTGCGAGAAAGCCGAAGAATTGAAAACTGAGAGAACAACAAGGATAAGCAGGTAACGGTAGATTTTATTCATCTTAGGGGTGAATTAATGAGTGGATATTATTCACAAAAATAGGATTTTATTAATAGGAAACAAATTAGTGTTTGCTTGTCAGTGTTTTGGATACATTACTTATGGTTAATATACTCATGGCATGACTCAAAGTCATGCTATGAGTAGTTGAGTAGTCAGTCAGCATATTTAAGGATATTGAGTATATTGAACGTAATTATCATGTATAAAATCCGACATAGTTTTTCAAAAAAACCTAAATACTAATCAAATTATCTATATTTTAAAAATAAAAAGATAATTTATCTATAAAATGCCCTTTTAACAAGCCAAATTGTCAATTCAAAATATTAGTTTTAAATTTGTGAATTATTAGATTTTTAATATTTCATAATTCATAATTCATGGCATATCTTTTCACCTCTGAGTCCGTATCAGAAGGACATCCAGACAAGGTTTCAGACCAAATCTCAGACGCTTTGATTGACAACTTCATGGCGTTTGACCCTTCTTCAAAAGTAGCTTGCGAAACGCTTGTAACCACTGGTTTAGTAGTGTTGGCGGGTGAAGTGAAAACACAAACTTACCTTGACGTGCAAGCCATCGCCCGTGAGGTTATCCGTAAAATCGGTTATACCAAGTCGGAATATATGTTTGAGGCTAATTCTTGCGGAATTATTTCAGCCATTCACGACCAATCAGAAGATATTAACCAAGGCGTTGATAGAGTAGTTGTTGCCGACGATTTTGAATCAAAAGCAAACGCACAAGGTGCTGGAGACCAAGGTATGATGTTCGGATATGCCACCATCGAAACCGACAATTATATGCCTTTGGCGTTGGATTTGGCACATACCATCCTTCAAGAAATGTCAGCCATTCGTAATAACAACCCCGAATTGATTGGCTACCTTCGTCCAGATGCAAAATCACAAGTAACGATAGAATATTCTGACGATAACGTTCCTCAACGTATTGACACCATCGTTGTTTCAACCCAACATGATGATTTTGCAGATGATGAAACGATGTTAGCAAAAATCAAAACTGACATTATCAATATCGTAATTCCAAGAGTGAAAGCTAAATTGAAGCCAGAGTTGCAAGCTCTTTTCAACGATGCTATTACGTATCATATCAACCCAACTGGAAAATTTGTAATCGGTGGTCCTCACGGAGATACAGGTTTGACGGGTCGTAAAATTATCGTGGATACCTACGGTGGTAAAGGGGCTCACGGTGGAGGTGCATTCTCAGGGAAAGACCCCTCAAAAGTAGATAGAAGTGCGGCTTATGCTACTCGTCATTTGGCGAAAAATGCGGTTGCCGCTGGACTTTGTACTGAAATGTTGGTACAGGTTTCTTACGCTATCGGGGTGGCAAAACCATGTGGTTTGTTCGTAAACACTTACGGAACAGCTAAGGTAGATATGACTGATGGAGAGATTGCTCGTAAATTGGAAGAGGTTTTCGATATGCGTCCTTATGCTATCGAACAACGTTTGAAATTACGTAACCCAATCTATTCAGAAACAGCAGCTTACGGACACATGGGACGAAAGAATGAAGTTGTTACCAAAACTTTCAAGGGACCAGATGGAGCAATTGTAAGCAAAGAAGTTGAGCTTTTTACTTGGGAAAAATTAGACTTTGTGGATGCGGTGAAGGCTAAGTTTGCTCTTTAAAAAGTTAATGGTAAACGGTTCACGGTGAACGTTTTTTTGGAAATAGCTGAATGGTTTTTGGGCTGTTCAGCTATTTTGTTTTGTAAATACGTTCCATAATAATTCCCCACAAACCGTTCACCTTTTTACCGTTCGCCGTGAACCGTAAAAAAAAAGGCTCATCATTACGACAAGCCTCTTTTCCGTGTGTAAGGGATTAATATCCGCTTTTCACTTATGTAAACAAAATGTTAAAACTAACTCTCCATATCCATCGTCATCAAAACCATTCGGGTTGGATTTAACTTCTCTTGGGTTTTTTCTTTAAACTTTTTTAACTGGATCTTCAAGGCTTCTATCGCCAAGTCCATCGCTTCTTCAAATGAGGTTGCCATTTCTTTTACGAACAATACGGCTCCTGGCAAACTGATTTTCACTTCCAACATTTTACTCTTAATTTTACTCTTTTCTCCTTTGTCTAACCTTAGGAAAACTTCTCCTCCTGTAATTCGGTCATAGAAACTATCCAATTTATTAAGTTTAGACTGGATAAACTCCAACAGCTTCATGTCAGCGTCGAAGTGGATTGAATGCACCTGTAATTTCATAAGCACTCTTCATTTAAGTTGAACATATTATTTAACGAAAACTCCTATTGCCCTTTGGAGCAGTTCTTCGTTACTTCCTTACGATTTTTCACTTCTAATTTTAGCTTTTGTGATAAAATATAAACAACAAACTTTTCAAGAATAATTTAAAAAGTAGCATGTTTTAAATATATCGCCAAAAGCAATAAAACACAAAACAAAAAATATCAATTTAGTTTCAAAGAACTCTCCGATTTTGCTGAAAATATACATCTGATCAGGATGTGAATTTCAGCCTTTTGGGCGTTTTCTTACCTAAATGTATAGATTAATTTTGTATTATCCAAATGTTAAATTCACTTTCTTTGAAAATTATAATGTAAATACTTTTGGTACAATTTCTGGATGAAATTGTCTTAGAAAAATACAAAAATAGGTTTAATGATTGAAAATATTGAAGAAATGACAATCAGGATGAAGATATTTTAGTTTTGTAATTTTACTAAAAATTATACATTACAAACATAAATTATTGATTTTCAAGGAATTAAATGTTTCGATTACATTATTCGTAATTCACGAACCAAGTCTAATTTTTTTTTCCGAAATTTGCACCTTAATTTTTTAGATGTCAGGTAATTAAGATAAAGAATTTTCCCCATGTTTGGTGAGGACGCCAACCATAAGAAATTCTCAATGCTCAATTCCCAACTCCCAATTCCCCAAACAATAATGTCCGAAAAAATTATTATCCTCGATTTTGGTTCACAAGTTACGCAACTGATTGCTCGTCGAGTTCGTGAGCTTAATACTTACTGCGAAATTCATCCTTATAATAAAATTCCTCTCATTGATGAATCGGTAAAGGGAATTATCCTTTCGGGTAGCCCGTGTTCGGTGCGTGATGTTGGCTCTCCACGAATAGATTTAAATCTTTTCAGGGGGAAATTTCCTGTTCTGGGGATTTGTTACGGAGCTCAATTATTGGCTTTTGAAAGTGGTGGAGAAGTATATAATTCAGGTCATCGTGAGTATGGAAGGGCAGTTTTGAAAACCGTTGCCCCAAGTCCATTATTAGCGGATGTTTCTAGAAACAATCAAGTTTGGATGTCGCACGGAGATACGATAATGTCCATGCCTGATGATTTTGAGGTAATTGGTTCTACGGACGATGTAAAATACGCTGCTTTTCACATTAAGGGCGAACAAACTTTTGGAATTCAATTTCACCCAGAAGTTACGCACTCCTTGGAAGGGAAAATAATGTTGAAAAACTTCATCGTTGATATTTGCGGATGTTCGCAAGACTGGACGGCAGATTCTTTCGTAGATTCAACGGTGGCGGCTCTCAAAGCACAACTGGGCGATGATAAAGTAGTTTTGGGGCTGTCGGGCGGTGTGGATAGTTCAGTGGCTGCGGTATTGATTCATAAAGCAATCGGTAAAAATCTGTATTGTATTTTTGTGGATAATGGACTATTGAGAAAAAATGAATTTGAAGACGTTTTAGCTTCTTATAAAGACTTAGGTCTGAATGTAAAAGGTGTTAATGCTAAGGATTTGTTTTATAAAGCCTTAGCAGGTTTAACCGACCCCGAAGACAAGCGAAAAGCCATTGGAAAGTCGTTCATTGATGTTTTTGACCAAGAATCTCATTTGATTGAAGACGTAAAATGGTTAGGACAAGGTACAATTTATCCAGATATTATTGAATCTGTTTCCGTGAGTGGCGGACCTTCGCAGACCATCAAATCGCATCATAACGTAGGTGGTTTGCCTGATTATATGAAATTGCAAGTAGTAGAACCTTTGAAAACCTTATTCAAAGATGAAGTTCGTTTGGTAGGGAAAAGCCTTGATATTCCACAATTTATCTTGGGTCGTCATCCTTTTCCAGGACCAGGATTGGGTATTAGAATTTTGGGAGACATTACCGCTGAGAAAGTGCAAATTTTGCAAGACGTGGATGCTATTTTTATTAATGGATTGAAAAACAGAGGATTGTATGATGGCGTTTGGCAAGCGGGAGCCATGCTTTTACCGATTCAATCAGTAGGTGTAATGGGAGATGAACGTACCTACGAGCGTGTAGTTGCCCTTCGTGCGGTTTCATCCGTTGACGGAATGACAGCAGATTGGTGTCATTTACCCTATGATTTTTTAGCCGATATTTCCAATGAAATTATCAATAAAGTGAAAGGAGTAAACAGAGTTGTTTATGATATTTCATCAAAACCACCTGCTACTATTGAGTGGGAGTAGGAAAAAAAAGGCTGATTTTTAATAATCAGCCTTTTTTATTAAATTGCTTCTGTAAATAAATTATGTTATCATGACAAAACATCAAGTTGTGGATTCTCTGAGAAATTTTCAGTAGAAGACTTAATTGAAAAATTAATTTTCATAGAAAAGGTTGAGGAAGGAGTTGCTCAATCTAAAAATGGTGAGACTGTTTAAATGGAAGAAGCTAAAAAAAGATTACATAAATGGATGAATTAAAATTTAGAATATTTTTTACAAGCCCGACCACAAAATCGGGCTTTTTTGTTGCCTTCAACACTTTCTTAAACCTCTCTTCGTTAATATCCCATCAAAGATTCTTAACTTGCATTTTTTATTTTTTTAACAAACATTTTTTCTCGGATGAAATTCAAATTCCTTGTGCTTTTGGCATTACTTTTTTGCCTAAATACTTTCGCTCAGAAGGTTACTCAAAATAATAATTATCAGTTCTTTATTGATTTAACTAAAGTCCAAAATGATAAATTGGAGGTTTCTTTAATTACGCCTAAAATATCAAAAGACGAAGCCGTTTATAATATGCCCAAAATTGTTCCTGGCACGTATGCCAACTATGATTTTGGACGCTATGTGTCTGATTTTAAGGCGTTTGATGCTTCTGGAAAGGTGCTTTCAGTAGAAAAATTAGATAAAAATAGCTATAAAATTAAAGGAGCAAAGGGCTTAAATAAAATTACTTATTTAGTAGATGATACTTGGGATTCCCCCGAAGTTGCGGGGGAATATGTTTTTGAACCTGCGGGAACGAATATTGAAACTGACAAACTTTTTGCTGTAAATACGCACGGTTTTGTGGGCTATTTCAATGATATGAAACGTCAGAACTTTGAGGTTACTTTTACAAAACCTGCTGGTTTTTATGGTGCTACTTCTTTGGTTGCTTCAAAATCGGATGATAAAAATGATACTTTTACCACTACAAATTATAATGATTTGGTAGATGCACCTATCATGTATAGCAAGCCCGATACTACAATTTTGAAAGTGGGTGGTGCTGATATTTTAATTTCGGTGTTTTCACCCAATCATAAAGCAACTTCTGCAGAGATTGCTTCTAACGTAAAAACGCTTTTAGAAGCGCAAAAGGAATATTTAGGTGGTACTTTACCCATCAAAAAATATGCGTTTTTGATTGTGCTTTCTGATAACTTGAAAAACGGAAGTTATGGTGCTTTAGAACATTCATACTCATCGTTTTATTATTTGCCTGAATCAACTTCGGACGAACTTTCACAAACGATTAAAGACGTTTGTTCGCACGAATTTTTCCATATTGTTACGCCTTTAAGTATTCATTCGGTAGAAATTGGCGATTTTGACTTTAATAAACCCAAAATGTCAAAACACCTTTGGATGTATGAAGGATTGACAGAATATGCTGCTGGCCACATGCAGATGAAATATCAACTGATTGATTTGCCACAATATTTAAGCATGCTTAAATCTAAGATTGGAAACATGACTGACCGTTATAAAGAAGATTTACCTTTCACGGAGATGTCGGCAGATGTATTAGAAAAATACAAAGACCAATACAGTAATGTTTATGAAAAGGGGGCTTTGATTGGCTTATGTCTGGATATTAAATTACGTCAGTTATCAGGTGGAAAGTACGGAACTCAAAATTTGATGCGTGATTTATCAAAATATTATGGCAAAGATAAATCTTTTAACGACGCAGAGCTTTTTGACAAAATCACAGAGATTACTAAATATCCAGAAATTCGTCAGTTTTTTGCAAAATATGTGGAAGGAAAAGAGCCTCTGCCAATCGTAGAGACCTTGAATAGTGTGGGAATTGATTATATTAAAGAAAGAAAAAAGCGTGAAAAAACGTTGGGTTATTCTGTATATAATTTAGGAATTAATCCAGAAACCAAAGGTATTTTCATCATTGATGAAGATGGAATTGACGAATTTGGTAAGAAGTTAGGTTTTAAAGTAGGAGATGAATTAGTTTCAATGAATGGCAAAACCTTAGATTTAGCCAATTTCAGAAACGTAAGAACTGAATTTATGGCAAATGCTAAAGAAGGGGACGACATCAATTACGTTGTGATTAGGAAAGATGGAGAAAAGAAAGTTGAAACCAAATTATCGGGTAAGTTAATTATTCCAGAAGTAACAGAAAAGAATCTTTTGATTCCAATGGAAAATCCTACGGACGCACAAATAAAATTGCAGACAGCATGGTTAGTACCTTGAAGTTAATTGCAGAAACAATATTCTTAAATCGGGTAAAGACTAATGTAGTCTTTGCCCTTTTTGTTTTGGGGATAATTTGCAGTTGTCAGAAACAATATGATTGTGGTTGTTTATATCCGACGAATGGTAAAGATTTTTTCTATCCTGTTGTTGGTCAGGCAGTTATCTATGATGTCCAAGAAATTCAATATGCGCTTACAACTGCACCTACCCTTAAAAATTATCAACTCAAAGAAGTATTAGTTTCAATTTCTATGGATACTGACAAAAAAGAGGTCTTGCGAATTGAACGTTATCGTCGTGATGATGACGCTCAACAATGGACGATTGATGCTGTTTTTTCAGCAAAAAAAGAAATTGATAAGGCTCTAAAAACTGAAAATAATGTAACTTACGTAAAATTAATTTTTCCTGTTAGTGAGGGGCTAAAATGGAATGGAAATGCTTATAATACTTTAGGGGATGATGGTTTTGAATTGAAAAAACTTAATCAACCTTTTCAAATTAATGAGCAGATTTTCTCTAAAACTCTGACAGTTATTCAACAAAATGACTCAACTTTGGTTGATTTAAAACGTCGTACAGAAGTTTATGCGGAAGGAATA
>JANPIG010000061.1:0-3033 GCA_031424875.1 Cytophagales bacterium | reverse complement strand
TTAAAAATGCTTTGCAGGCAGGCGCAGATGGTTTCATTTTTAAATCTGCCGAAAAGGAAGAGTTGGAGGAAGCACTTTTGAGTTTGATTAACAACAAAAAATATTATAGTGATAAAGCTATTTTAAGCCTAGCTGAAGCCCAAAATGAAGTATTTATTTCGGATAAAGAAGCCTTAAAAACCATGCTTACTGAAAGAGAATTACAGATTTTGAAACTAATTTCACAAGAAATGTCGGGTATTCAAATTGCCGAAAAACTCTTTATTAGTCCCACCACTGTAGAAAGTCATCGGAAGAATTTATTTTCAAAAATTGGGGTAAATACAAGTGTCGGCTTAGTAAAATACGCCATGAAACATGGTCTTTCTTAAAGATGGTACGCAAGTGCTTCGCAACGCAGATTTTCGCAGATTTAAAAATTACGGGCTATGGTGAATTATTAACCTAATCAAGTAAAGCAAAAATCTTCGTTGCCTAAGGTGTCTTTATCAACTGCATGCTAATTGATACTTTTCGCTAATCAATATCCTCAAATTATACTACAAAAATCCCTAAAATTAAGGATTGATTGATGATAGTTCTCTCCGCTAACTTTGTATCAATAAATTCATTTACCCAAAACCAATAATTTTAGAAATCATGCAAAAGATCATTTTATCTCTTTTCGTGCTAATTGCGGTGATATTTACATTTTCATGTAATACATCCGTTGAGCCATCATCCAAAAGTAGTAGCTCCAAGATAGCTGCCGTTACCACTCAAAAGGTCATTCTTTTATACGGTAATTATTCTCTTACCAATAATAATCAAACCATTAAATTGGTGGAGGGGAACAACTCGTTGCTTTTGCCTGTATCCTCATTATTAGATGGGAAAGCAATGTTTGGTAGTAATGCGACTAATCAATTTCAAGGCTCTTTGCTTTTCAAAGACCAAGGAACAACATACTCGCAAATCTATAACTTCTTGAAATTGTCAGGAAGCGGATTCTCTTCAAACAAACTTTTACCAGATGGTTCAGTGATGGGAACAACGATTCCCAGAAATCCACCTGGTTGTGGTGTTGGAGGTTGCCCTGGAATGCCCTCTTTTCAAATGCATACATTTGAGGTTAATATTGCTATACCCATAACAGTTGATGCAACTACTCGTTAAATTAAAAATACTTCTCAGTTCGCATTGAGAGGTATTTTTATGTAAAAATTTGTTCCCTCTCTAGGTTCAGAATCAACTGTAAAACTTCCATTTAGGGCTTCAATTCGTGATTTTATATTGTTCATTCCATGTCCTAAACCGACGTGCTGGGATCTCTCTTCAACCACTCCTCTTCCATTATCTTTCACTTCAAGATTAAAATAATCATCTTGATTTATCATCGAAATAGTAGCTTTAGTTGCCTCTGAATGTTTGATAATATTATTAATTAATTCCAAGACAATACTATAAACGTTTAGTTCAATTTGTACGGGTAAACGTTGTTCCATGCCTTTTGCTTCTAGATTAAAGTAGAGTTGTTTATTCAAATTTATTTTATCTAATAATTGCTCAATTGTATTTAAAAGTCCATCCTTTTCTAAACCCGCAGGCATGATGTTATGCGAAATATTCCGTACTTCCGAATATGCACTTTTAATCATTTCACGAACATTTTGATAAATTTTTTGGTCGGTTTCTGTTAATGTTTTACCACTGATTGCTTGCATACTCATATTTACGGCAGACAATAAACTACTCACGTTATCGTGCAGTTCAGAGGCAACTCGCTTACGTTCAATGCTTTGTCCTGCAAAAAGTGCAATTTTTATTTCTTCATTTTTATGTATGATTTCATTGTTGGCAAGGGCTAATTCCTGTGTGCGTTGAGAAACACGATATTCTAAATTCTGATTGGCATTTTCTAATTGTTCCTGAGCCAACATAATTTGGGTTTTCTGAGACTCAATTTGTTGATTTTTGAAGTTAAGTTTCCGATTATTCAAATATAAAATACCTGCCAGCATCAAGGCTAAAATTCCTCCCAAAAGAAATAGATTTCGGATTTGAGAAATTTGCTGTTTTTGGGTTTTTTCTTCTAATAATTCAATATTTTGTTTTTGCAATTGACTTTCTTTTAGAGTATTATCATATTGAAATTGTAGTGATTCTATTCGACTTTGGGTACTTTCTTTGGAAAGGCTATCATTTAAAGACATAAATTTTTCATGATATTTCAAGGCTTCTCGTGCGTTGTTCTGTGCCTTATAAGATTCGTAAAGTAATTTATATGAAATCGGCAAATAATTACTTCCTCCATCTTTTGTAATAACTTTTTGAGCCAATAATATCATTGAAATTGCTTCACTGTAATGTTTTTGTGCAATCAGTACTTCGGCAATATCTATTTTCGTAGTGGCGTAATTGATACTTTGAGGTTCGTAATATTTAAGTAATTCTTGAAAAAGCTGGAGAGATTTTTGGTAGTTTTTGGTTTCAAATTCAACCTTTCCCAAGTAATAAAAACTTAATGATATAAAATCTTTGTCTTTTAGTTTTAAAGCTAAGGTCTTCATTTCTTCAAAGTATAATTTTGCTTTATCAAATCCTTTTTGATTGAGGTAGATAGTTCCAATATTATTAAGACTTGCTAATGTTTCGTTATTATCTTTTCTTTTTTTTGCTAATAAAAGAGCTTCCTGCCCAAATTTGAAAGCTTTTCTATAGTCATTCAAATTGATATAGGCTTCGGTTAAATTACGTTTGCTATCCAAAACCCGTTTTTCATCCTTACTTTTCTCAGCCATACTAAGGGCTTTATAATAATTTTGCGTGGCCATAAAATGATTGCCTTCCAAGCCGTACAAATATCCAAAGTAATTATAACTATGTATGATATTAGTTTGAATACCTCTTTTCTCAGAAACTTCCAATAATTTTTTGGTATAAAACAAAGCAGAGTCTGTATTGATAAAAGTATAGTGATACATCAAGACTTTCGCTTTCCTCGACCACATTGTGTCACGGGTAAATGACTCAGGCATTTCCTCAATTTTTTTC
>JANPIG010000060.1:0-14378 GCA_031424875.1 Cytophagales bacterium | reverse complement strand
TGCCCGTGCCAATGACAAATTTATCCTTCTTGCCAAGCGTCCAATTTTTGTGCAACGCTACATTAATTGACCCTATCGACGAGCCAATACCTCCGCCCAATTCAGCATAATTATTATTTTGCTGAGCATATAGAGAAAAGGTAAAAACACAAGTGGCAATTAATAGAATTATTTTTTTCATGAGATAGTTGGGATTTTGTGAAAGTTCAAAGATTTATAAAGGAAATATAATGCCAGTTTTCAAATTGTCGGCTACCTGACAAAATTATACAAAAAAGAATTTTATTACGTTTATGTGGATAAACATTTTGAACCCTTTGAAATGTTGCCTAATTTTAGGGTAAAACCATCATCAGAACAACCATGTTTAAAAATATTTTTACTTCATTATTATTCTTAGCAGTAATTACAACTAATGCCCAAACCCCCACCAAAGGCATTCGTTTCGTAAAAACCAGTTTGAAAAATGCTTTTGAAATTGCTCAAAAACAGAATAAACCTGTTTTTGTTGAAATTTACGCTATTGGCTGTCCACACTGTGAGAATTTCAAGAAAACTTTTGATAATAATGCTGGGGTTGGAGCATATTATAATCAAAAATTTGTGTCGTATCAAGTGGAAGTAAATTCTCCTGAAGGGCGTGCTTTACGCCAAAAGCACAATATTTATGTGGTTTCAACGCCCATGATGACTTTTTGGGATAAAGACGAAAATCTCCTCCACATTCAACCCGCAGGTGATGAACAAAATAATGAGCCCTATCTAAAAACCTTAGCAGACCGTGCCATCGACCCTACCAAAAACACCGCATCATACAAAGGTTATTTCCAACAAGGTGTTCAAGAAGATAATTTTTTGATTGAATACGCATACACTTGTCGCATGATTTGTGATACTATGCAAAACATCGCTGCTATGAACGCTTATGCCAATAAGCAAGAAGCCGTAGGTTTTACGAGTCCGTCAAATTTCCTAATTTTGCAAAAAGTAATCATTGATGATGAAAATCCACTTTTCAAGCATTTGATGAATAATTTGCCGGCGTATTACGCCAAAAATGACCCTAAATTAGTTAATCAAACAGCTGAAAATATTGTGATGTACAGTCTATATTGCAGTCGGGCGGATGGATATTCTTTGGAGAAAATTGCTGAAATGAAAGCTAATTTAAAGAAAGTGGGCATTGATGATAAATCCATTGCAGGACGTTTTTTGTTGATAGAAACCAAAGCCCTTTTTAAATCTGGGCAAAATGACAAAGCCGCAGATGTGATTGATAGTTTTTATAAAGGCGTAAAAGGTATTGACAAAAAAGACGCTGAATTTATTGAAAAATACGTGCGTGGATTCACACAGGATGAAGCAGTTTTGAAGAAATTGAATTGGATATTTAGTAAAAGCAAGTGATAGAACAAAATAAATTGATAGTAAATCCGTGGCACGGCTTATTGTAATCACTGATTAATCAATAGATTATGATCTTAGCTGTGCCACGGATATTTCTTTCCACTTACTTAAATAGAAAATTATCATACAAAATTAAAACTGATTGCCGATAGCTAATAGCTGAAAGCCAAAAGCCAAACATATGAAACTTTGGGGTATAGATTTAGGAGGTACAAAAATTGAATGTGCCGTATTGGATAGTGAAAATAATTTAGAGGTAATTCTCAGAAAGCGTCTCTCCACCGAAGCGGAAAAAGGCTATCAACACATTATCAATCAGATAGTTACGTTGATAAACCAAGTTGCTGATGAATTAGGCGAACGTCCAACAAAGATTGGGTTTGCCACGCCTGGCGTTATCGACCCTGAAACACAAACCATGAAAAACTCAAATACGGTTTGTATGAATGGCCAACCTATGCAAGCGGATGTAGAAAAGGCTTTGGGCATTCCCGTCAAATTTGCGAACGATGCCAATTCTTTCGCATTAGCTGAAGCTTTAATGGGAGCTGGCAAAAATTATCCTAATGCTGAATTGGTTTTTGGCGTAATTATGGGTTCGGGCGTTGGCGGTGGCTTAGTCGTTCACGGTCGAGTAATTGGCGGACATCATGGTATTGGTGGGGAGTGGGGACACAACATCATCGACGAAGGGGGTGTGCCTTGTTATTGTGGAAAATCAGGATGTGTTGAAAACGTAATTTCGGGTGTAGCTTTAGAGAAATTTTACGAGCAGAAAACAGGCAATCGCTTGAGATTGAAAGAGATATTAGAAAGATACGAAGCCAAATCTGACCCCCAAGCGGAGGCAACCATTGAAAGATTATTAGAATTTTATGGTAGAGGAATCTCAACACTAATCAACGTGCTCGACCCAGATTTAATTGTGATTGGTGGTGGCGTAGGAAATATAGATTTGCTTTATACCGAAGGCTATGAAAGAATCAAGAAATACATTTTCAATAATAAAAAACTTACTACGCCCATCGTAAAGCCACTTTTGGGCGATAGTGCAGGTGTATTCGGGGCAGCTTTGTTGTAAAAAGAATGGCACGCTGATAACGCAAATCAAGCGGGTTTACGCATATTTTTTACTTAAAAATCTGCGTAAATCAGCGTCATCTGCTTGTCAATGCAACTATTCAATATTCTTCTAACTTCATTGCCTCTAAAGCAATACTTTTTGAAATACCATTATTATCTGGAAAGTAAATTGCCATTTTCCCAAATGTCTCAATGCTTTCTAAATGCCCACATGTTATAGGATTGGATGTAACCGCATGAACCAGCATTTTACTATCAAAAGGCGTAAAAACCCCCTTATGATTTTCTGAATAAAAACCTGCTAACATTACCGTTGTGGCAGAATGATAAAGATCATGAGCAAACTGTTTGTGTGTTTCAGCCGTATGCGAAACGCCTGCTTGCCAATCTATTACGTGATAGTTTATATTTTTTACCCAAGCCTTCACCATGAATGGAAAAGGCCTTGAAACATCAATCCCATGTTCAGAAGCTAATCTTTTTACTAAGGCTTCCAACTCTTCAACATTATTTAAATCTTGCTCAATCATAATTTCTTTCCAGTTTTTCACATAAGCATATACCAATAACGTCGCCTCGTGATTGAAGGTGGTGTCGGTTCTGACATAGGTATTCTTGATGGAAGAAATTAAAGGTTTTCCGTTGGCAATTACAATTGCTCCTCGCAAACTATCCATGACGCCAATGGCAAATAGATTTGCACGAACGATAGTATCCAAACGAATTTTAGCTGATAAATCAGCATCATACATGATTTTACGGACTTCTCCGACAGATTTTACTTGGGGATTTTGTGCAAGAGTTGGCAATATTCCTAATATTACCAACAATAATGAAAATAGGAATTTCATACAGCGGTGTTGTTAGTGTTGAAGGTATTTTGATTGGTTCAAAGAGGTAAGTATTTTTCAACACTAACGGCTAATCGCCAATAATTAAAATGACCAAACGAATAAAAATTCGTGATGCACGACAAATCAGAACATTAACCAATCTCATGACAACTTTTATGCCAAATCATTGATTGTTAAGGATTTAAATAGTTCTGGCTTGTGAAGTATTATCAAGGAGGAAACGAAATCAATAGGGATTTTAATACAAAAGAAGCAATATTTTTTTAGCGGTAATTTTTATTTGGTAAAGAATCTTATTAAATCCATTATAATAGATTGCAAAGCTTTTGTTAAATAAGTCATTATTTTTTCAACTGTATTCTTTACAGCATTTGCGACCCACTGAAAAACGGTCTTGGTGAATGACTCATTTGAGGGCTTGTGAATGTCTTTTTGAGGAATTGAGGCATTTCTCAAAGAAATATTTAAGGTATTAATATTTACCGAATCAGTCTTTATAGAATGATTAGCTCGTCTATGTATGGCTGTTGAAGATTCTAAAAAGCCAAAGCCTGATGAGGTAAAAGTAATAACAATAGCAAAGAAAATGTAGAGAGGTTTGCGTTTCATAATAAGAGGATTTTAATTTTTTTACGAAGATAACTAACTAAACGATAGCTTGTTGTAAAATTATTCATTAAATTTTAAGCCAATAAACTTCCATTTGGTATGGGTCGGTCAATGGTCGATAAAACTACTTCACCATCGGGCAAAATGAAACCTGTAATTAAAACTTCTGAAATGAAATTTGCTATTTGTCGAGGAGCGAAATTGGTTACACAAATCACCTGTCTGCCTATTAAATCTTCTTTTGAATATAGTTGTGTCAATTGTGCAGAAGATTGTTTTATCCCTATCTCTGCTCCCAAATCAACCACTAACTGATAAGCTGGTTTTTTGGCTTTTGGAAAATCTCTCACTTCTAAAATCGTTCCTGCTCGAAACTGTACTTTTTTAAAATCTTGCCATGAAATTGTCTCCATATCTAAAAAAAACTAACATTTGTTAGAAAAAAACTTAAAAATAATTTAAAATCGTGTGAAGATTAGGTAATTCTACGCTAAAACGAACCATTTTTTTTCCGTTGCTTTGTATTTCAAAATTACCTCAAAAAAATGTTTATCATTATTCCTATATTAGCAGTTAGCCTATTAGCCCTTGGAACCTATCTTTTAATCAACGTAATTGATATTGATGTTCGGCTAATATTTAATAAGAAATAGTTGAAAGATTATACAATCGTATAATCCTTACTTTACAATATTCTCAGTATTTAGTTCATATACTTAATGGTAGTTCTCCTATTCGTAAAACAGAAAATCCTGATTGCAAATTAATAGCCAAACTCTACTTCCGTATTTTACACCATTTTATTTGATGAAACTTTATATTTTACCTAATTACATGAATAGTAAGGATTTTTCGTTTTCCTCTCTATTTAATTAAGAGACAGTAGGTAGTTTTCCGTTGAAGACTACCTGCCGCCTGTCTCAAATTAGAGATTGGTTATACAGCCGTCAAGTTTTAAGCTAATAAATTATTAACTTAAATAAAAAATCATCATCAACTGACTTTAAAATAATTATAATTATTTCTTAACGAATACTTAAAACTTTTACTTCCATCTTTTCTTACCTTTTTATGTGGTAAAAAAAGATTAAAATCATTTCATTATTTCCTTCAAATCCGAAAAAGGGATTTCCAATTCTGTTACTCCCCCAGCATATGCTTTTATTTCGTAAACATTATATAAAAACTTGATTCCTGTTTCAGTTAAGGTAAAATTATCATTCAAAATAAATCTTCCTTTTTCAAAGAAATACCCATTTTCTTCACTCAATTTATCCGCAGGGTTTAGTTTCTCTTGCTTTCTAAAAATGCTCTCAGCCATAAGTAACAACTTTTTATCATATCCCTCTTTGAAAAAGTCATCTAATCTAATTCTTTTAAAATCTTTGCGATTGTAGATGTAATAATATTCCATACTGATGGGGTGAGCACCGCCCATAAACCAGTTAGTATTAGTGTGTAGAATAAGATATTTTTTAGTTTGGCGTTGTACATCTGTGTAGGCTTCCATATACCAAGGAGTAGCCAAAAAACCTCCTTTATTCCGTTGATTAGCCTTATTTACAAAATCTTTACCTTCCCTAAGTTTTGCATCATAATCTTCTACAAAAGGTTTAGCTAAATCTTCAAAACTTTTAGGACGTGTGGCGGTGCTATCATCTTCATTGTGATAAATGTTGATGATTTCCCATTTGATGATGTCATTAATTTTGGAAGATTTAAACTCTGGATATTCAAATCTTACAGTTGCACACAAAGAGTCTTTATTTACACAAGTTTGACTGTGTTTTTCAAAGGTTTTCTGTATATAACTCAACGTATCTGTGGTGTTTTCTAAATCGTTTTGAGGAGATTTGCTACAACTCGACAAAAGGACAATGAATGAGATAAATAATAGTAGTTTTTTCATATTTTTTTTGCTACAAAGGTATTAATGCACAAAATTTTTGTAATAAATTATCTTAAATTTCTGTTAATCAATATGTTACAAAATAATAATTATTTTGTAATAAACTCACACTTCGGGTGTTAGTGCCTTTATAGTAAGTTATTTATTCTTCATAAAACTCAATCGGAAGACCATCAGGGTCGGCAATAAAGAAGAATACTTTATTGGTAAATTCATCTATTCTAATTTGTTCACAATCAATATTTTGATCCACTAAATACGCTCTGGTTTCATTGATATTATCTACTGCAAAGGCTAAATGTCTCAATCCGCAGGCTTCTGGTTGGGAAGTTCTGGTGGGGGGATTGAGGAATGAGAATAATTCGATTTGGTATAATCCATTCACAGATAAATCTAACTTATATGATTGACGTTCAGCACGATATACTTCATTCAAAACTCCAAAGCCTAAGATGTTGGTATAGAATTTTTTAGATTCTTGATAATCTGAACAAATGATAGCAACATGATGTATGTTATTTATTGAAAGCATAATATTTTGTTTTTACAAAAGTATGAAAGCCAATTGACAATTTGAAGAAGAAGCGTTCTATATCTTAGATTCGGAATGATTTGAATAAAGCTTTATTTTCACATATTAAACTTTTACCCATGAAAAATCGAAAAATATTAACTATTCTGATGAGTATTTTTTACTTTGTTTTTTGCATTTTTGTTATTTTTCATAACGCAGGTTTCAATATTGATCGTCTTTTCAGTGGTAAATATTTAGTATTCCTGAGTATCAGTATTATAGTTTTTTTGACTTTAATGAAAGTTATTAAAGAAATCGATACTGATGAAAGTAATGATTCGTAGGAAATCGACGTTATCTTTGTACCCGCATTTCTTCCGAGGATGTTAGAGATGTGTTCCATAGAAAAAGCCAAGGAGTACGATTCCTTGGCTTTTCTATTTCTGTGTTAGCGATTATATTTAAGCTACTTTTGCTTGTTCAGCAGCAGTAGCAGATTTAGCAATTGAATAAACTACTAAACCAAAGCCAATTTTATTAATTGCATCAGCAATGTTGTAAGCTAAATCTACAGGAGATGTTTTGCTGAAATCTGCTCCTTCCACTAATCCGTGTAGAATATTTCCAGGTAACATACAGTAACCGATTGGATAAATAGCCCAGCCTACCAATGTAAACCATCTCATCACTTTGTAGCCATCTGTAACAGCTACATTTGTTGAAGCGGCTGCCAATTTTGAAGCCTCACCCATGTAAATTTCATAGATAATAACTCCCCAACCGATTGTAGAAATAATTCCCCACATTACATTGTTTTCAGGCGTGATAGCTTCTCCAATATAACCTGCTACAAGCATGATTATTGAACCAAAGATTAGACGCATTAACATTCCACCTTTTGCACCTGCTGGTTTCAAAATCAAATAATATTCAATACACATCAATGGCACAGTAAGTGTCCAGTCAATGTAACGAAACTGAGTTGGTGAAGTACCAGTTTCTAACCATAACCCCCTCATGTAAAAATAATGTACCGCTGCAATGAAGGTAATTAAAGCGGAAACTAACAATGAGGTTTTCCATTTATCAGTAACTGTACCTCTTTCTACAATGAAAAAGATAGAGGCTGCCAACATAGACATGTAGCCTGTGAAAAATGTGAAACCGATGTAATCTCCGGCTTGGAGATTGCCATTCAAGAGGATGTTGAATGTGTTCATAATGATTTTTTGTTTTGATTTTAATGGATTTTTTAAATAAGAAATAACATTATTTCAATGATAGAACTTCGTGTTTGATTTTTTGTTTAAAATTTTGTTTAATTTTTTAAAAAAAATTATAAACAAATATTATTAGGTGCTTTTATGCATCTGATGAGAAATGATTAAATGAGGTAAAGTAATCAAAGATATAAAAATGAATAATATAGGGAAAGGGTTATATGCTACTGTATAATGCTGACAATACCAAAGAAAAAATGATAAGAAAATAAGTGCTATTATTGTAAAAGGCAAGGCTTTGAGATAAACACTTTTGAAAGTTAAAGTTGGATAATCTTTTTGTAAATATCCGTGAATAGTATCAAAAGCACACAGGGCGTGCCATCCGCCAAAATACAAAGCAAAAGCTGGAAGTAAAGGTAAGTAAACGGAAAGAATTAGTATTAGAATAAGCCGTAGTAGCCTAATTTTATCAAAATTGATAAAATGTTCAGACTGTGCCACTATAAAAATAGTGGATAATGAAAGCCCTAATAAATACAGAATTTGCTTTACATTTCTCTGAATAAATTCCCAGATTTGCATTGTTTTGCTTTGCGATTCTATCATATGCCCTATGATAGGAGAAACCTCCTGTACGTGAGTAAGTAAGATGAATGCTAATATATAAAAACCGTAAATAAGTCTGGTAAAAGACCAAATTTGAGCATTTTGTGGTACATTTTCTAAATCAGTTTCACCAAAATGCCATGCGGAAATTACTAAGAAAACAATAAAACTAATCCCCGAAAAAAAATACCAAGATGCTCCATACAGACCCATGATAAGCAAATATTTTAACATAAATCCCTTAAAATCATAAACTCTATTATGTTGATTATCAGTGGCTTTCTGAATGAGATGATCTAAAGCCCCATGTGGAATACCGGTAAGCAAAATAAGCGTTAAAAAAAAAGAGACTTGAATTTCTTGCGATAATACCCCTTGATAAGTTTGCCAAACAAGAAGGATGCTTCCTAAGATAATAGTAAGCCATGTAGGAGTTTTTAGTATTATTTGTACTGGGTTAGCCATATGAATATTATCAGAATCCTTTGAAGAACTAAACTCGTGAAAAATATTTTTGTTTAATTTAAATGAATTTCTTTTAAACATTAACTTAAGAACATAGCTAATTTTTCATTTGAAATGATAAGTTTTCCAAAACCTCTAATCATTTCGTAACTTGCACCATAATTTTTAACATTAAAAATGACTATGAAACAAATCATATTTACAGACAAAGCACCTGCTGCCATTGGTCCCTATTCGCAAGCGGTGCTGTCTAATGGAACATTGTACGTATCTGGGCAAATAGCACTCGCCAAAGTTGAGGCTGGAGCGAGTATTGAGGAAGAAACCCGTCAGGTGATGGAAAATATGAAAGCTATTTTGGAAGCTGCCAACATGCGTTTCGAGAATGTGGTAAAATGTACCATTTTTGTAAAAGACATGAATAATTTCGTGGCAATCAATGGAGTATATGGTGAATACTTTTCCACCAATCCTCCCGCCAGAGAAACCGTAGAAGTAGCTCGTCTGCCCAAAGATGTAAATGTAGAGATTTCGTGTGTAGCAGTTATTTAGTTGTGATTGAGTGATTTGGTGAATTGTGATTCTATGAGTCCAATTTTTACTCACAAATCACTAAATCACAAACCACAACTCACTAAATCACAAATAAAAAAAAGATGACCAAACAAGTAAGAGTACGTTTTGCACCGAGTCCTACAGGAGCTTTGCATATTGGTGGAGTCAGAACGGCTTTGTATAACTATTTATTAGCCAAGCAATTAGGCGGAAAAATGTTGCTCAGAATTGAAGATACCGACCAAACTCGGTATGTGGAAGGAGCAGAAAATTATATTCTTGAAGCTCTCTCATGGGTTGGCATTACGATAGATGAAGGTGTTGGTGTTGGTGGTCCACACGCACCATACAGACAGTCGGAACGTAAACCAATGTACATGGAATACGCCATGAGACTTATCAATGAAGGCAAGGCGTATTATGCTTTTGATACGTCCGAAGAATTGGATTCCATGCGTCAAATTCTTGAAAGTCAAGGTTCTGCGTTTACTTATAATGCGGCAACACGCACAAAATTAAAGAATTCTTTGACGCTATCAGAAGCTGAAACTAAGGCAAAATTGGATGCAGGCGAGCCTTTTGTTATTCGTTTGAAAGTGCCTGCTAAGGAAGAAATTCGCTTAAAAGATATTATTCGTGATTGGGTACATGTACATTCATCTACTATTGACGATAAAGTGCTGATGAAGTCAGACGGAATGCCAACTTATCACCTTGCCAATGTGGTGGACGACCATTTGATGGAAATTACCCATGTAATTAGAGGTGAAGAATGGTTACCATCTGCACCGCTTCACGTGTTGCTCTATCGTGCTTTTGGTTGGGAAGATACTATGCCCCAGTTTGCTCATTTGCCCCTTTTATTGAAACCAGAAGGCAACGGAAAACTCTCGAAAAGAGATGCAGATTCGGGTGGATTTCCCATTTTTCCTTTGGAGTGGACAAACCTAGACGGTACAAAATCCATTGGTTTTAGAGAAGAAGGGTATCTAAAAGAAGCAATAGTGAACTTTTTGGCGTTTTTGGGTTGGAATCCTGGCACTGAGCAAGAAATGTTTACGATGGACGAATTAATTGAGGCTTTTAGTTTGGAAAGAATCAATAAATCAGGAGCTAAATTTGACATTAATAAGGCAAAATGGTATAATCAGCAATATTTAAAATTGCAAGCTGATGAAGATTTAGCCAAAACATATTTACCTGATTTAGAGATAGATAAAGCAAAAAAAATAGTACATTTGTTCAAGGATAGAGTAACATTTCCGCAAGAAATAACGGAGGAAACAAAAGCACTTTTGACTGCCCCAACAACTTATGATGAGGCCATCGTAGCCGCCAAATGGAACGATGATGCCAGAAACGGAATTAGGGCTTTTGTGAATATTTTGCCCAACATTGAAAATTTTGTAGCTGATGAAATCAAGCACGCTTTATCATCAGAATTAGAAAAAGCAGGCATAAAAATGGGTAAAATTATGCAGATGTTGCGAGTAGCCCTCACGGGTGCAAACGCTGGTCCAGATTTAATGCTTTCGATGGAAATTATGGGTAAGGATGAGGTGATTGAAAGGTTGAATAGGGCCTTGACGGTTTTGGGGTAAAGTAAAATTTGAATTTTATGATTTTCATAACACAACTCATTTACCTCAAAGAAAGGCAAGAAGAAGTTTTCAATCAATTTGAAGACATTGCTATTCCAGCCATTGCAAGGTATAATGGAAAACTTTTGTTAAGAATTAGACCAACTGAAAATTCAGTCATTGAAGCAAATACTGAGATTCCTTATGAAATTCATATTGTAGAGTTTGAAACAGAAGCCGATTTTGAACGTTTTAAGGTGGATGAAGAAAGAAAAAAATTCTTACATTTGAAAGAGCAATCAATTCAATCCGTTCTTATGATAAAAGGGATTGAAATTTAAGTTATAGACTGTTACATATCACTCACAGCACTGAGCAAAACAAATGAAAACACGCAGAGACTTCATAAAAGCCACGTCCCTCTTGGCTATCGGTTTTTCTTTACCCGCTTTGGGCAAGGGAGAAGGTTCCGTTCATAAGATTGATACTACCAATCTTAGTACAGTAGGGCTTGAATTGAACCCCTACATTTTAATAAATGATGCAGGGAAAATCACGCTTTTCAATGCTCGCCCAGATATGGGACAAGGTACTTATCAGTCTCTGCCTTTGCTTTTGGCGGAAGAATTGGAAGTTACGCTTGACCAAGTGGAAATTATAAATACAGACGGTCAAGGCAAGTATGGAGACCAGCTTTCAGGTGGATCATCATCTATCCGTACTCGTTGGACTCCCATGCGAAAGGCGGGTGCGGCAGTGCGTGAAATGTTGATAACGGCAGCGGCTAAAAAATGGCAAGTTCCTGTGAGTGAGTGTTTTGCAGAAAATGCTAAGGTGGTTCATAAGCCTACAAACAAGTCATATACTTACGGAGAATTAGTAGAAGAAGCCTCTAAATTGGAAGTACCGAAAGAGCCAAAACTGAAAGACCCAAAAGATTTTAAACTCTTGGGCAAGTCGGTGGCTCGTCCAGAAATCCCCTCGAAAGTAAACGGAACGGCAGTTTTTGGGATGGATTCAAACGTGCCAGGAATGTTATTTGCCAGCATCGAACGTTCGCCGACGATTCATGGAAAGGTTGTGAGCTTTGATGATTCTGAAACAAAAAAAATAAAAGGTGTAAAATATGTGGTGAAAACGGAACGGGCAATGCCTCATAAAACCGTTGAAGCGGTGGCAGTGGTGGCAGATAATTATTGGGCTGCCCTCAAAGGACGAAAAGCCTTGAAAATTAAATGGGATGCCCAAGGTTCGGATAAAATTTCAACCGATGCTTACTTTGCTGACCTTCAAAATTTAGCAAGAACTAAAGGCGAAGTTTATAAGAAAGACACTCAAGGCGACTATGATACAGCCTTTGCAAGTGCATCTAAAAAACTTTCTGCTTCTTACCAAACTCCCTTTTTGGCTCACGCACCCATGGAACCCGAAAATGCTACAGTGTGGGTTCAAGGCGATAAAGTAGAAATTTGGGCCCCCATTCAAGGACCCGATGGATTGATTCCAGAGGTGGCTGAATATCTAAAAATCAAACCAGAAAATATAAAAGTAAATGTGCCTTTTATGGGTGGTGCCTTCGGTAGAAAAGCTTATTATGATTATGTAAAGGAGGCTTGTCATATCTCTAAGCAACTCAATGCTCCCGTCAAAGTAATTTGGACTCGTGAGGATGATACCCTGCAAGGGCCTTTCCGTCCAGGGATGTTGTCGGTTTTAGAAGGTGGTTTGAATGATAAAAACGAAGTAGTTGCTCACCATCATAAAATCGTGGGTAGTTCAATCATGCACCAAGTTTTTAAAGCTCCTTTGAAAGGTATGCCAGACGACTGGGCTCCTGAAACTGCCAATATAGAAGATAGTCCCTATGATTTTGCTAATCGGAAATTGACTTTTCATTTGGCTGAAACTGATATTCCCATTGTGTGGTGGCGTTCGGTTTATTCTTCTACCACTGCTTTTGGGCAGGAGAGTTTTACGGACGAACTAGCACACGCTGCTCAAACCGACCCATTAGCTTTCAGATTAGAAACTTTAGCTCATGCACCCAGGTTTACAAAGGTTTTGCAAGTATTATCCAAGAAGGCAAATTACCATCAAAAACTCCCTAAAAATCAGGCAATTGGCATTGCCATTGCTCGGTCATTTGGTACAATTGTGGCTCATGCGGTAACGGTTTCTAAGAAAGGAGAAGGGGTGAAAATTGAGAAAGTAGTCTCGGTTCTTGACTGTGGAATGACGGTAAATCCAGACAATATCAAAGCCCAAACTGAAGGAAATATTGCCATGGGAATTACGGCAGCTATCAAAAATGGAATTACTTTCAAAGATGGCGTGGCTGAACAAAGCAATTTTCATCAATATAATGTAATGAGGATTGATGAATTGCCCAAAATAGAAGTGCATATTATTGATAATCAGGAAGCCCCAGGTGGTTGTGGTGAGCCTGGATTACCACCAATTGCTCCCGCTTTATGCAATGCTATCTTTAATTTGACGGGAAAAAGAATTAGAACTTTGCCTTTTGAATTAGATAATATTGGGTAAGTGAGTATATGAAAGAAAGGTTTATGAGTTGAAAGTATTTTCTATTCATAAACCCTTCTTTTTTTCCATCTCCACTAATTCCACATCATAAATTCGTTTGCCATCAATTTTCAACCTCACTGCCGTTTGAATATTATGAAAACCGCTGATTCCTGCCGCCCCAGGATTGATAAATAACATTTTATCACGATTCAAATCTCGTTTTACTTGTAATATATGCGAGTGCCCACAAACAAAAATATCAGGCTTTTGGATGGCAAAACACTCTAAAGCATCAGGTTTATATTTGGATGGAGCACCCGCAATATGAGTTATCCCTACTACCAAATCTTCACAAAAAAAGTGATTAATTTTGGGATAAACTTGTCTTAAAGTAGCATCGTCAATATTTCCATATACCCCTTGAATAGGCTTGAATGCCTCTAATGTATCAGAAATGGACACATTGCCCCAATCTCCAGCGTGCCAAATCTGGTCGCACCAATTTACGTGTTCCATCAATCTTTTGTCAAGATAATTATGGGTATCAGAAATAATTAAAATTTTTTGCATAAGGGTATTATTGACGTATAAGCTCAAACGTAATTATGAGCTGTAAATATATGGTATGAATCTAATTACACTGTTTGATTCATTGTTTAAATAATTTTATCCTAAAATCTTTGATTAGAAATTTCTCGACATTTCCTTCATTTTTAGGGAAGTTAAAATAACTTATTTAAACCGTGTAATAAGTTTATAATTACAAAAAAATGCACGAACTGTTAGTTTTCATAAAACAAAATTGCTTTTTTTTTGTTATAGTGTCAGTAGTGATGAAAGGAGTATTGTTAAAACTGTTGTAAACAAAATTATCTAAATAAATATTTACAATTGATACTCCCAATTTAATGCTCGACACTCTTTACTCACAACTCATCCGATGCTCGTAAAGCCTTTTGAATCAGATATATACGAAAATTTGCGGGCATTTTTTGACCTGCAAGGGTACGTGCTTGTGCCTGATAAAAAGCAATTTCGTAAGAATAC
>JANPIG010000059.1:0-10916 GCA_031424875.1 Cytophagales bacterium | reverse complement strand
ACCTACAAACACATTTTTTTTGACCTCGACCATACACTCTGGGACCACAATACTAACTCTCGCCTTGCCCTTGAAGAAGTCTATCAGGCATTTAAATTGCACGAAATTGGAATTGCGTCAACTGATGATTTTTACTTCAATTTTACTGAAATCAATTTTAAATTATGGGATAAGTATGAAGCAGGACAAATTAGCCAGTCGCAACTTAGGCATCAACGTTTTCGTCTGATATTCAATAATTTGGGTATAAAAAACCATGACCTTTGCGATACTATTTCGGAATCATACATGGATATTTCTACTAAAAAATCTACCCTTCTGCCCAATGCCCACGAAGTGCTGCAATACCTACAACCCAAATACCCCTTGCATATTATTACCAATGGTTTTGATGAAGTACAATCCGTGAAAATGGAGGCAGGAAAGCTTACCCATTATTTCCGTGAAATAATTACTTCTCAAAATTCAGGCTACAAAAAACCTGATTCTCGAATTTTTAAATATGCATTAAAAAAAGTAGGAGCTACACCTGGAGAATGCGTAATGATTGGAGACAGTTTTCCCTCTGACATCGTAGGAGCTACACGAGCGGGAATTGATGCCGTTTTCTTCAATCCTGACCAAAGAAGCCAAGATATTTCTATTAAACCTAAATATGAAATACGTGATTTGGTGGAATTAAAGAGTATTTTGTAGTATGATAGTTATAGGTTTAACATTTTTATACTCTTGCGTGCAACTTCCTTAATAATACTTGCATCTTATGTTTTGTAAGGGGCTCGGAAGATTTATACTCAGTCATTAAATCACTCAGTTGCTCATTACCCATTCAACCATAAAATTTACCAAAACTTAAGCGAAATTACCATTCACACCATTAAAATAACCGATTAGCTAATATGTATTGCATAGTACCATCTTTAACAAGTAACTTTGAATCATCAAAACGGATAAATAGCATTAACCTCCTGTTTATCAGACCCTTAAAAAGATTGTCTAAACATTATATAAGATAAATAACGACCTCTAAAAATTTTACAATATCTCTAAACACACTAAAAACCTCTAAATCTATTAAAACTATGAATGTTACGTTAGTACAGTTCACCCTTATAATACCACAATTTATTTAAATCCATATTAACCAATAAAATAATCATAATCGAACACTAATTGTATCAAAAACGAACAATTCTGAATCAGTTTTAAATTTACAAATAATTGATTATCAGTACTTTAAATATTTGGCATAAATATTTAAATACTATTTCTAAACAAAAAATGCCACCACATAGGAAGGATAGGGAAGATAGATTTTAGAGTATATTCATAAAAGATATGAAAAGATTCAAAATCTATATTTCTCTAAAAATCTAACCTTTCTAACTTAACTATTTGGTAAACAAGTAAACAATTCTAAACAAAAAATGAAAATGAAAACTTTAGTAAAAACTTTCGCAATTGCTGCTTTGTCAGCTATCACTTTTATCTCAAATGCAACTGACACAAACTTGGCACCCACTAAATCAAAAACTTTTGAAGTGGGAATTTACCAAAGCGTGAACACGCTGAAAATGAATGTAGTGATTGAAAAAACAACGGATAAGGATTTGATGGTAGTATTGAAGGACAAAAATGGAGAAATTTTAGCTTCTGAAAGAGTAAATAAGAATGATAAATCATATCATGCAAAATTTGATATGAGCGATTTGGAAGATGGAAAATATACTTTTGAGTTTACAAAAGGCAATGAGAAAGTAACGAAAGATGTACAATTATCTACTAAAACGGACCGCCAGATTGCCATGCAGTAATATTTAAAACCTCTTAAATCTGTAAGAAAAGCCGTAAAATGAATAATATTCATTTTACGGCTTTTTTGTATTATTTTCGTAAAACAATCTTCAAAAATTCATCTATGCAAATTTATCCTAATCTAACCGCTCTCAAAGCCGAAGTTGGCAATGACATTGGCATTACGCCTTACATGGCCGTAACCCAAGAAATGATAAATGATTTTGCCAAAGCCACTCAAGATTTTCAATGGATTCATGTGAATGTGGAAATGGCAAAGAAATTTTCGCCCTTCAAAACGCCCGTAGCTCATGGTTTCCTCACGCTTTCGCTTGCTCCTAAGTTTATGGCGGATCTTTTCAAAGTAGAATCAGTAAAGATGGGTGTAAATTACGGAGCAAATAAAATCCGTTTCACCTCTGCTGTGCCTGCGGGTTCACAGGTGCGTATGCGTGCAAGCCTAATGGAAGCCGAAGATGCTAAACCAACGGGATTAAGAATTACAATGAATTGTATTTTTGAAATAGAAGGGCAAGAAAAACCTGCTTGCGTGGCAGAGTTGATTTCTATGCTTTATGAATGAACTATTTATTTGTGAGTTGTGATTTAGTGATTGGTGATTAATAAGACTCACAACTCACTAAATCACAACTCACTAAATCACAAATTAGAATATGAGATTAAAAGACAGAATTGCCATTATCACAGGAGCTGCCAGAGGAATTGGAGCTGCTGCCGCCGAATTATTTTGTAAAGAGGGTGCAACCGTCATCATCTGGGATTTATTGGATGCAGGTGAAGAAACTGCCTCTGCACTACGCAATCAAGGTTTTAGGTGTGAATTTACTAAAATCAGCACTACTGATGTACCCGCCATTGAAGCGGCTACACGTGAGATTTTTGACCAATACGGTCGGATAGATATTTTGGTAAATAATGCAGGAATTACTCGGGACAAAACCCTCATGAAGATGTCGCATTTAGAATGGCAACAAGTAATTGATGTCAATTTGACGGGCGTTTTTAATTGTACCAAATCCATTGCTCCGTATATGGTTCAGCAGAATTACGGGCGTATTATTTGTACATCTTCGGTTGTGGGCGTACATGGTAATTTCGGACAGACCAATTATGCTGCTGCCAAAGCGGGCGTAATCGGGATGGTGAAAACTTGGGCGAAGGAATTAGGCAAAAACAATATTACTTCCAATGCCGTAGCCCCAGGATTTATCAGAACCGATATGACTGATGCCATTCCCGAAGAAGTTCGTCAGCAAGTGATTAATAGTATTCCTGTGAAAAGAATGGGCGAGGCGATGGACATTGCTAATGCTTATTTATACTTGGCTTCGGAAGAGGCAGGTTTTGTCAATGGGCAGGTTTTGGGCGTGAATGGTGGACAGGCTTCTTGATTTTTGAGATAAATGAACCCCGTATGTTTTATAGAACACATAGTTAATATAGGAAGTTTAGATTATAAGAAATTTTAAGCTATTCTTAAAATCTATACTTTCTAACTTAACTATGTGGTTAAAATTTTCTGTTTGTGGTATGATATCTTTTTGTAAAATGCTTTTAGGTAAATTTTCAATCTAAATACCTTCATTTCACCTCATCCTCCGTATTTTTACACCATGAAACCAATCCAATACCAATACAAACCCGAAAACTTCAAACTTTCTGACCCCAACAAGTATCAATTGCAAAACTTGAAGTCGGAAGAGATGATTTTGTCTTTGGGACCACAGCACCCTTCTACGCACGGGGTTTTGCGGATGGAGGTTATTTCAGACGGTGAGCTTATCGTGGACGTAGTGCCACATTTGGGGTATCTCCATCGCTGTTTTGAGAAGCACGCTGAGTCTTTACCCTTCAATCAAATCATTCCCTACGTGGATAGGATGGATTATTTAGCTTCCATGAACTCGGAACACGCCTACGTGATGGGCATAGAAAAGATGTTGGATTTGACGGATAAACTGCCCAAAAGAATTGAATACATCAGAGTTTTAGTAGCAGAAATGAATCGCTTGGCTTCGCATTTTGTGGCTATTGGCACGTATGGTTTGGATATCGGGGCATACACTGCTTTTCTTTGGATTATGCGTGACCGTGAGCATATTCAACGTCTTTTGGAATGGATTTGCGGGGCGAGGATGTTGTATAATTACATCTGGGTAGGCGGGCTTTTTTATGATTTACCCGTAGGTTTCGAGGAACGTTGTACTGAATTTATCAATTATCTAAAACCCAAAATGATAGAATTGCGACAACTAATTATTGAGAATAAAATCTTTGTGCAACGCACTGCTAATGTGGGAATTTTACCAATGGATTTAGCGATAAATTACGGGTGTACAGGGCCAGTTCTGAGAGGTTCGGGTTTGAAATTTGACCTTCGGAAAGTAGATGGATATTCAGTTTATCCAGAAATGGATTTTGATATTCCCATTGGAAAAGGTGAAATGGGAACGGTAGGCGACTGTTGGGATAGAAATTATGTACGAGTTCAAGAATGTGATGAATCCATCAAAATTATTGAACAATGCCTCATACAGCTCAAAAACGCCCATAAACGTACCCAAGAATTTGACCCACAAGCCTTAGTTCCCAAGAAAATTCGTCCGCAAGCCATGGATTTTTATGCCCGTGCCGAAAACCCAAAAGGTGAGTTAGGTTTCTTCTTTCGCACGGATGGACGTTCTGATATACCTGTACGCTTGAAAGCTCGTGCTTGTTCGTTACACAATTTATCCATCATTCCAGAAATTAGTAGAGGAACAATGTTAGCGGATTTAGTAGCCATTATTGGGTCAATGGATTTAGTGATGGGGGAAGTGGATAGGTAAAAAATAAATAAGCCCCTGAAAATCAAGGGCTTATTCTATATACAACAACAATAATTTTACAAATTCATTAGTGATTCTCTTCTACGCATCTTGCCCGCAGGAATTCCAAACATCATCTTGAAACGACGACAGAAATAGGCAGTATCTTTATAGCCCACATCCGCCCCAATGGCACGAATTGATTTCTTAGAAGTCCTCAATAAGCCAACGGCGGCTTCCATTCTTTGATACTCAATATAATCTTGTGGATTGATTCCCGTAAGCATTTTGAAATATTGCCCCACGTAATCTTCCGAAACATTAGCTACGTTTGCCAACACTTTGTTCGATAAATCTCCGCCAATATTGTCTTTGATATAAGCAAAAATATCAATTAATCGTGGGTCTTTGAAATACGTGCTATTGGTAGCTAATTGTTCAACGAACAAACGATTTTTGATGATAAAACGAATAATCTCAATAACGATTTCTTCAGTTTTTATCTTAATTACTCTTCCTTTTCCTAAATCGTCCACCATATCCTCCTTCAAAATCTCGGCTAATAAATGGGCTAATTTATCATCTTTCTTAATCAAAAATGGAGGAATATCCAATGAAGTAAAAAAGTTTACTGAATCAAAAACCTTAGCTTCAAAAGCCACCATTCCAAAAGAATTTTCGATATGACCAATTCTTGAAGGCTCCATGTTTGGCTCGAAGTATAACTCACGGTGAGTCATAAATTCTTCGTTAGAAATAGCTTTAGGTTTGTCAGCATTTCCGTAGGTGATGGAAAGCATTTTTCCGCCAGGGATAAACAACATATCCCCTACTTCGGCATGAGTAGCTTCTTCACCATACGACACCTCTCCATTGTACAAAATCAAGAGTGTATTCTCTACATCGTAAAAATTCTTGATACGTATGGGTTGTAATATTCTAATGTTACGTGACTTGATAAACTTCACTCCCAGTGATTCAATTATCTTATTATAGTCTTCCATCTTTGCGGCTTTTTATATATATTTTAATTATACTTCGTTATATTTAGGACAAAACTAATAAAACTATGTAAAATTCCAAAATATAATTTAAAAAAGTACAAAATAGTTATTGAATGGCTAAACATACATTTGGCAATTATTTAATTGTAATATCCTAAGAAATGGATTTATGAAATGTTAAATTTTGAATAAATAAAATTTGTAGTTTTAAAGGAAATAGGATTTTTACGGGTTTAAGGTCATTTTTTATGGTTTTTAGATTTTTTTTATAATTATTATTTTATAACTAATTGATTTTCAAAAAATTAAGTAAAATAAATTACCCCTAATTAATTACTAATCACTAATAATATACTGATGCTTTATCTTTGTAATACTTTATAATAAAAAAAAATGCAACTAATAGACATCTTAATCCTCCTCCCAACGCTTTGGGGAGCCTATATTGGTTATCAACGGGGTATTATTGTGGAGGTGATTTCAATTGCTGCCTTTGTAATTTCAGTATTGATTGGTTTTCGAGTGTTGGGCTATGCTTCCGACTGGATTTCGCCTTATGTGAGTAATCGCCTTACTGAAAAATTGATGCCTTATATTGGTTTTGGAGCGGTATTCTTCCCAATTGTATTCTTGATAAATAAATTAGGTTGGGTTTTGCGAAAATCTATCCGTTATACGGTTTTTGGCAGTTTTGATTCACTAGCAGGGGCAATTGTGGGGGCGTTTACGTGGGCGTTTGGGATTAGTATTTTCCTGTGGCTGACTACTTCCATCGGTATTAAATTTCCTGAAAAAGAAACGGCTCATACTTATTTATACCCTTTGGTTAAACCGCTTGCTCCTAAAGTGGTGGAAAAAGCAATTGACGTAGTTCCTCGGCAGATTGATAAGTTGAGAGGGTAGAACTGTGAGTGATTGATAAGTATTAAGTTTATTAGGATAAAAGTTCGTAATTATATATACTTGTTGATTCCAATGAGAAGTCCATTATCTATAGAAAAGGATTTTAAATTCCTCGCTATAGATAATGGACTGAAGATCAACTAATTATATATATATTCAGACGTGGTATATTTTTCGTAATTTCTACTGACAACTGTGCCACAACATTCACATATAATCTATTCAATCCTCTTTAATTTCACATTCTCCACAGGGCGGATAATTAAAGGTACTTTCTCGATTTTCACGGCTGAGGTATCTAAACCAAACCATTTATCTTCTGATGGCGTAAAATCTTTAATGAAGAAATAGGCTTTCATAATCATTCCTTCAATAAGTGAAAGTTGATTTTCAAAGGAAAGGAATCGTTCTAAAACTACAAAACGGAAATCTCCAATTACATTTTGTTTATTTAATGATTCGTATCTTGAGGTAATATCTACTTCACCTTTTTTTACCATATCCTCCACTACTTTTCTAAAATAGAGATTAATTTTTTGCTCTACTTTAAAGCCCAATCTAAAATTAACTTTGATGACATCATCTCTTTCTATGACATTCACTTTATATTCCATTGTATAGGGGTCGTCCATGGTATCTACGTGAACAAACCAATAGATATCTGCTCTTTTGGGGCGTTTTTGGAAAATAGAATAAATAATTTTATTTTCAATATCACTCGCACGAGCAGCATTCGACATAAACACTAAGTGCGTAGCATATTTCGGAATACTCATATCTTGGCTTAGTTCTTTCAAGGGTTCAATATAATCCGTCATTTTCACGTATTCTGTCAACCGCATTTTGATAATGTTGGCTCTGTACCAAATCACCATTAAACCCATAATCAGAGCTGCCATTATCAAGGAAACATAACCTCCATGCATGAATTTGCGAAGATTTGCTATTAAAAATGCCCCTTCGATACTAACATATAAAAGAATAAAACCTACAACCCACCACATATCGAACTTTTTGATATGAAGATAATACGCCATCAGCGTTGTAGTCATCAGCATCGTCATGGTTATTGCCAAACCATAAGCGGCTTCCATATTGGCAGATTCTTTGAACCAGAGCACCACACCTACACAACCCATCCATAGGAAAATATTCATACTTGGTACATACAATTGCCCTTTTTGGTCAGATGGATAATGCAAACGAACCTTAGGCCAAAAGTTTAAACGGATAGCTTCTGAAACCAGTGTAAATGAACCCGAAATCAGGGCTTGGCTGGCAATAACTGCGGCTGCAGTAGCGATAACAATTCCCCAAATCAAGAACCAGTCGGGCATTAATTCAAATATAGGTTTTCTGCCGTTCAACAACTCTCCATTGTGAGACAAAAGCCATGCACCTTGTCCAAAATATTGCAATAGCAAACAAGTCTTTACAAAAATCCAACTTATTCTGATATTACCACGTCCGCAATGTCCTAAGTCTGAATAAAGAGCTTCTGCACCCGTAGTACAAAGAAAAACCGCTCCCAAAATCCAAAAACCGCTTGTTCCTTCGTGTGGACTTATCAACATTTGATAACCGTAATAAGGAGATAAGGCTCTAAAAATTGTCCAATCTTGCGAAATCCAAATGATTCCTAAAATGGCTAACATCGAAAACCAAATCATCATAACAGGTCCAAAAGCTCGTCCAACTACCTTAGTTCCAAATATTTGGAACATAAACAGGCCCGTAATAATAGCAATAACGATTGGAACAGTTTTGAGGTCGGGATAGATTTTGAGAAGTCCCTCCACAGCCGAAGCTACTGAAATAGGAGGAGTAATAACACCGTCAGCCAAAAGTGTAGCTGCTCCAATAATAGCAGGGACGGTTAACCATTTTGCGTGTCTTCGCACAAGAGCAAAAAGTGCTAAAATACCCCCTTCACCACGGTTATCAGCACGAAGAATCAGAATAACGTATTTAAGTGTAGTTTGGAGTGTAAGTGTCCAAAATATACAGGACAATCCTCCTAAAACGGTGCGTTCATCAATGGCATCTGTACCGATAATGGATTGCATTACGTACAAAGGCGAAGTACCTATATCGCCATAAATAATTCCCATTGCCACCAGCAGACCCGCTGCAGTGGCTTTGTCCATGTTTTTGTTGTGTTCCATAAAGAGGAATCGAACTGTAAAATGTTTAATGGTTATTATTTTTAACTATTGGTTAATGGTTCTAAATAACCATTAACCAATAACTAATAACCAATCACTATATATTACAATTATTTAGGGGTTAAAGATTTGATGTGGCAATATTACAATATATTGAGTATCAAAAGCAAATATAATTTCTTTATTCTGATTTGTTTATTGGCAAATTATCATCGGATTCCTGCAAACTTAAATAGTCTTTAGCAACATTCCAACGGTAAGAACAAACTTCGTTACTTCCACAATTGGGACAAGTCCATAACCAATCATTTAAGGATAAAAATGCTATATTATTAGCTAAAAACAAGTGTTTTACATTTCTTTTTTTCTGTAACACTTCCGATGAATTGATCATCTTTTCGATATCCAGTATTGACTCAATATTATTATTTTTTATGTATTTTACGAAAAATTTTGGTACGAAAAAAGCAGAAAGATAAATATCAACATTTCGCTCATTGATACTGGCGTTTCCACAATTTCTGCATCGCCATCCACTTATTTCATAAGGCTCAGTGCCGTAAAAACTTTCTTCTAATGGGGCGGTTTTGACATTTCCTTTTGCCAAAGAATACGTCAGCGTTTGAACCGTACTGAATACTCTGCCTTTCCAAAGCCCCACTGTATCATTGTTACCGATTCCTACGTCATTAAACGACCCCATGCCCCCGTAAGCCCGCAAATGATGCTCAGTAGAATGCTCAGATTCCCACAGACGGATGTCTTCTAAGAGCCAGTTAATCCAATTGTCATATCCTGAATCTTTTAGCATTTCGATTAAAAGATTCAGAGCAATTTTGTAATAGTCTGTCATAGCAGCTATGGTAATTTCACATAAAAAGCCCCGAATCATCGGGGCCTTTCAATTATAAATTCTTATTTAAAAAACTTCAATTTCACCACTTCCTTCTCATTTAAAAAACGCCATGAGCCTCTTGGCAAATCCTTTTTGGTCAATCCTGCGAAAGTTGTACGGTCAAGCTTGAGAACTTCATAACCTAACGATTCAAACACACGACGCACGATACGGTTACGTCCTGAGTGAATTTTAATCCCAATCACCATGCCATCTGGCGTAACAATTCCTAATTCATCGGCTTTAATTTCGCCGTCTTCGAGAGTTACACCTTTCAGGATTTGGTCGAAATGTTCTTGAGTCAAAGGCTTATCAATTTCTACTTGATAAAGTTTTTCAACTTCGTAAGATGGATGGGTTAATTTATCAGCCAATTCACCATCATTTGTCAAAAGCAATAAACCAGTCGTGTTTCTGTCTAAACGCCCTACGGGATAAATCCTTTCTTCACAAGCGTTTTTTACTAAATCCATCACTGTTTTACGCTCTTCGGGGTCTTCGGTTGTGGTAATGAAATCTTTGGGTTTATTTACCAAAACATAGACCATCTTCTCACGATTCAACTTCTTGTTACCATACTTCACGATATCGCCAGGTTGTACTTGATAACCCATTTCGGTAATAACATTTCCATTAACTTTTATTTCGCCAGCCTTAATCAAATCATCAGCCTCACGACGTGAACATATACCTGCATTAGCAATGTAACGATTCAAACGAACTTCGCTGTTCTTTTTTTCAGAAGCCACTATCTTGCGTTGTACGCTCTTAGGGGCAGATTCTTTATATTGATCTAACTTATAATTAGGAGTCCATTTTCCAGATTCTTCCGCTGGGCGGTGAGCTTTGTAGAGTTTATCACCTCCAAAATTTGTCTTTGCCGAGCCAATGGTTTTTTCTTTCTTTTCGTATCTACGCTCAGGCTTATCACCATAAGTTTTCTTTTCGCCGTAAGGTTTACGCTCGCCATCAAAAGGCTTTCTTTCGCCTGAGTTGAAATCTCTTCTCTCTCCTCTGTTGTCTGATGAATAAGGTTTACGCTCACCGTCAAATGGCTTTCTTTCCGAACGCTCGCCATAAGGTTTACGCTCGCCATCAAATGGTTTTCTTTCCGAACGCTCGCCATAAGGTTTACGCTCGCCATCAAATGGCTTTCTTTCCGAACGCTCGCCGTAAGGTTTACGCTCGCTATCAAATGGCTTTCTTTCGCCTGTGTTGAAATCTCTTCTCTCTCCTCTGTTGTCTGATGAATAAGGCTTTCTTTCGCTTGAATTAAAATCTCTTCTCTCTCCTCTGTTGTCTGATGAATAAGGCTTACGCTCGCCAT
>JANPIG010000058.1:0-1473 GCA_031424875.1 Cytophagales bacterium | reverse complement strand
CTTTGCGAAGCGTCCCCCCAAATCTCCACGGCAAAGTTTGGCAGAGTGGGAGGTGGCGAATAGTCGCAATCTAATTGGGACTATCCAAAACGTAATTCAATTAAGAATTAAGCTGCCATGGCATACTGAGTATTGCCGATTGTTTGTTTAGACTGATTATTTACGGGAGGTCAGACCAACTCCCGACGTGCTTATTACAGACCTGCGCATACTGTCAATACCGGTCAGCCCCTTTTATTTGGGATTGCAAAGGTAAAGGAGTTTTTAATGAAAGTAAAGAAAAATTAATGTTCAATGTTCAATGTTCAATGCTTAATTTTTAAGTGATTGATAATCAGCGATTTATTAAGACAAAATTTTAACTTGAACATTTTACAGGTAGCATTAGGAATTGAAATTTAATAAAATACTAAAATTTCTATCTTACCTATCCTTTCTATATGATTACAATTTACCAAACCTCAAACTTAATCCCCCAAACACAAAACTTCCTTGTGCAGGTTCAAAATAGCGACTGGCAGTAGCATTTATTTGTATGTTGGCATTATAGATTTCGTTGAATAAATTATTAACCCCTACAAATGGTTCAAACTGTAAACTACCAATTTTGTATTGATAACCAGCTCTTAGATTTACCGTTACATAATCTTCATTTTGAGCAGAATTGGCATCATCAGCATAAATTTTACTAATGCTTCTTACTTGAGCAATGGCGTATAATCCTATTTTTGGGAAATACCTGATTTCTCCATAAATATTATGTTTAGGTATTCCTGGTAGAGTATTTCCATCAAATTTACCTGCGGTAGTTTGATAAGTTTTATACTGAAAATCGGAGTAAGTATAATTAAAATAGGTAGTTAAGCCTGCCAAAATTTTATAGGTCAAACCTAATTCTAAACCTTTTCTTTCGGATAATCCTGCATTTCTAAAATAGGTTCTTCCTATTTGCCCGGTAATCTGGTAAGGCACAATTTCATCTTCAACTTCTATATAAAAAAGTGAAACATCTGCTCTGAATTTTTTTCCTAAAATTCCTTTATAACCTACCTCATAATTTCTCGATTTTTGAGGATTTAGGTTCGGATTAAATCCCCCCGTTCCTAATGGATTATTTGATAATTCATTTAAGGAAGGTGTTTCAAAATTGGTAGAAATATTACTATAAATTGAGGACGAAATACTGGGAGAGTATGACAAACCCACCATCGGACTAAATCGTTGAAAAGATTGGGTTGCAGATTGGTTGCCATCGGAAAGAAATTTATCAGAAATCTTTAATTGAATATCGTCAAAACGAGTGTTCAACGATAGTTTTAATTGAGGCATAATATTTAATTCTTGTAATAAAAATATACCAATATTGCTAAATTCTTCGTCTTGGTCAAGGCGTAAAGTGCTTCTTTCTCCCCCCCTTTTATTATCATATCGCTGACGGTTATCTTGCTGATTTTCAAGGTCTAATCCTGTTTT
>JANPIG010000057.1:0-1160 GCA_031424875.1 Cytophagales bacterium | reverse complement strand
AGAGCAAATCAATACGGAACAGTACCATTGACATCGCCAATTGTTACGCTTAGAGGAAGTATTAGTTCAGATTATAAAAAAGCCATTACCAAAGAAGACCAATACAAACTATCAAAATTTGATTGGGGATATGGTTTGAACATTGTTGGAAATGTAGGCAAAGAAAATCAGTTTTTGATACCTGAAGCATACATAAAAGCAAAATACGGGGCTTTTGAAATTTACGCAGGCAGGAGAAAAGAGATATTTGGTTTAGTAGATAGTACGTTATCATCGGGTTCATATATATGGTCAGGAAATGCCCTACCCATGCCTAAAATACAGATTTCAACGCCTAATTTTGTACCATTAGGATTTACAAAAGGTTTTCTATCTTTCAAAGGTAATTACGCCCATGGATGGTTTGAAAACTCCCGTACTGATGTAAAGAATTTCTATTTACACCAAAAGAGTTTATATTTCAAATTAGGTAAATCAGATTGGAAGTTTCATTTTTACGGAGGATTCAATCATCAAGTGCAGTGGGGTGGGGAATTGTTGTATCCAGATCCAACTGGGTATTTATCCAACGATGGTAAATTGCCTTCAAGTTTTCAAGACTACATTCGAGTAGTTACAGGTAAAAGCCTTGCTATTGAAAGTGATACCAATAAATTCGCTGGTGCTGATGCAGGAAATAGAGGAGGAAATCATCTTGGAACACTTGATTTTGGATTTGATGTTACTTTAGGGAGCCTAAAAATATTAGCATATAGGCAAAGTATTTATGAAGATGGTTCACTTTTCTATTTAAATAATATTACTGATGGACTCAATGGAATTAGCTTTACCAATATTTTACCTTCTAGTAAAGTAAATATTACTAAGTTAAATATTGAATTTCTAAACACTTACAGTCAGGGAGGTAATGCTGGTGGTGACCAAACTAATTCACGCCTTCGAGGTCAAGACTTATATCTCAATCATGGTCAATATTTAGACGGTTGGTCTTACTTCAAGAATGGGATCGGTACACCATTTATAAGTAATGTTATAAATAAGGAAATTCCACAATCAAGTTTATTATTCAACAATAATAGGTTGCAAGCAATTTATTTAGGTATTATTGGCAATATAAATGATTTGACTTTTGATTTTAGGATATCATATACAAAAAGTTT
>JANPIG010000056.1:0-3413 GCA_031424875.1 Cytophagales bacterium | reverse complement strand
TATGATTTCAGAGTAGTAAACGTAGGAAATACTGACTTTGAAAAACTGCAATTACAGGATAATCTCAATGATGTATTCACGGCGAAAGGAGCAAAAATCAAGGAAATTGTTTCGTTAAAGGCGGACGAAGGCTTGACGGTGAACAAAAATTATAACGGACAATCCGACCAAACGCTCTTGATAGATTCGTTCAGTAGCTTGGCGAAAAGTAAGATTAAGGGCGTTCAATTGGTGGTCAGAGTTGATTTTACGGATGCCAAAGTTGATACTTTTTATAACTCCGCCAACGTGATGGCGAAGGCAGGAAATGTGATTGTGCAAGACATTTCAAACAATGGCATGGACATCAATCCAGACGGGGATAATGACCCAACGGATGATTCAAAACCAACGCCAATTCGGGTGTTGAACGTACAGAAACCAAACGAAGAACCGAAGGGAGTTTTCATTCCAGAAGGCTTCTCGCCAAACGGTGATGGTATCAATGATTTATTCGTTATTGACTTGACAGACAAGGCTTTAACCATCAATTTGCAGATCTATAACCGTTGGGGAGGATTGGTTTACGCCCAAGAAGAATACCAAAATAATTGGGACGGAACCGCCAACCAAGGCATCAACCCAACGGGCAAAACGGGCTTGCCAGATGGGACCTATTTCTACATTGTCAGGCTGTCGAATGGGAAGGAATTTGTGCGGAGTATGACTTTGATGCGGTAGGGGTTCCTTGTGATTTGAATGGGCGAAAGGAGGGAGATGATTCCTCTTTTTGCCCTTTTTTTGTTTTATGTGGATTTCTTAAATAAATGCTAAAAATGAGACTATTTCTAGGTATTTGTTCGAGAAATTAGTATGTTACCATAAAAGCTATAATTTTGTTTAGAATATATTTAGTTGTTAAGAAATTAGATTTAATGCCAATTTTAGAATTAATTACAGAACTATGAACCCACCAGAAAAAGGAAATATAGGAGAGGAATTTGTGAATAGAATTGCTTTTAATTCTTTCATAGAACATTGGTGTTACCCAAGCCCCAAAGATGAAAATGGAGACAAAAAGGAATTATGCGACTTGTTAATTTTGTTTGGTGAAAATTTGATTATTATCTCTGTCAAGAATTATGAATTCAAAGACTTCTATTCAAGATATTTCAGACGGACAATTGAAAAAGCAGTAAAACAAATTTATGGTGCGGAAAGAAAACTTTTTAGTAATGACAAAGAAATTCTTATTAAGCATCCGAAGAGAGAGATTGAACGGTTTCCAAAAGAAAGAATTAAAAACATACACAGAGTAATTGTAAACCTTGGTGAGGGTGTTCGATTTTATCCATTCAATCAAGAAACCAAAGATGAAAAATTCATTACGCTTTTGGACAGGGAAGCATTTCAGACAATAGTTCAAGAATTAGATACAATCCCTGACTTCTTAGAATATTTAAGAAAAAGAGAAGAATTATTCGCAGACAAAACTGTATCTATTTTGCCAGGAGACGAAGATGACTTTCCCGCTGATACGGCTCTGCAATTTTTTGATTATGTTCAAAAACAATTTGATCCGATTGAAAAAAAGAGTGTTATGATTTCGGGTACAGAACACGATATTTTAGCTCATTATTTAAAAAATGAAAGAAATTTCCCTGAATACATTCAATCAAAACAATATAATGGAATGTTTATTCAGTTAGATGGTAATTGGGCTGACTTCAATCAAAGAAAGCAAGTAAAAGAAAAAAGAGATTTAGACGAGACAAGCTACTTTCTTGACGAACTTGTAAAAAGGGAGATATTAACTAACTTCGATGAAGGTTCAACTGAGCTGGCTACTGCGATTATGTCATTTAATAGATTTAATAGGAGGGTTATTTCTAATAACTTTTTACAATTTTTCGATATATACAAGGATGCAAAAGGGAATTTTCTCGCAAGAAGATATGCGGACTTTGACGGCGTTGGAATTGTGTTTGCTTTTTATCCACAAGAAATGCCAGAAGAAATGGTTAATACTCTTCTTGAAATTGCATTAGATAGTTTTTGTGTTTACTCAGATTACAAAAGTAAATCAATGATTTTAATTGCAACAACAAACGAATTCAAACAATTTAAAATAGGATTAATGAAAGACTCCTTACCATTTTCAAAAGAGAAAGAGCTGCAAATAAGAAAAGACGTTGAATTACTTGGTTGGTTTACAAATCTTCAAGAAATTAAAGTGACTGGAAAAGAATATCCAGATGTAGAATAAAACCCCAATCTGGTAGTAGATTATTTCTACGTACCTAAAATTGCGTAGAGCGTAAGCTTGTTTTGTGAGTGCGAAAGTGTTGTAAATAAGCACAATTGCATGCATCTGGTCGTAGCATCCGCTACGACCCAAAACTTCGTAGAGCGTCCGCTCGTTGTTGGATTTAGGAAAGAAATATAAATTCAAAAAAGTAGTTCCCGCAGTGGCTCAACTCTCCCCAAATCACACTTATCAAAAACCCCTCTGGGCGTACTGTGCCTACAAAAATGTTTAATTTCTTGTCATTGCAAGACATAAATCTGAGTTTCGTTAAACCAATCTGTTTGATTGATGCGATAGTGTTTGATTTTTCTTCTCGTGGGCTAACAGATTGGTTTGCTATGCTTGCACTGAAAAGATTTGACGTTTTTTATTGACTTAATAATTATTTTTGGTTTTTGCCTCGTAAATTGTACCAGGATTTAAACACAAGCAATAAGCATGAGCAATAGTCAATTAGCGTTTACGGTTTTTATGTTGAACAAATATGCTTTGGCTACCAAAATGCCAATTACGGAAGTTTATAAGCGTTTGGATGAGCTACATATTTTAGATAATTACCTCATAAAACATTATGATGTGTTGCATACGCTTGGCGAAAATTATCTAATTGAAGATTTAACTGAATTAGTAGCACAAAAATCTTTACAACAATGATACTATATCACGGCTCTAACCAAGAAATTATCAAGCCCAATGTTGAATTTTCAAAGAAATACTTAGATTTTGGAAGAGGCTTTTATTTGACATCTTACCAAGGACAATCCGAAAAATGGGCTTTGCGAAAAGCAACAAGATTGGGTGGAGAGCCTACTGTAAATGTATATGAGTTACCAGAGGATTTTACTTCTTACAAAGTTTGTAGTTTTGAGACCGAAAACGAACTCTGGTTAGATTTTGTTTGTAATTGCAGAAAGGGCGAATCAATTTATCAACAGTATGATTTAGTGATGGGCAGGGTCGCAGACGACGATGTTTTTAAAACAATTGATATGTATTTCAAGGAATTATGGACAAAAGAAAAGGTCTTAGAAGAATTGAGATACTATCAAGAAAACAATCAATTTTGCTTGATTAATCAACAAATGATAGAAAATGAACTTGTATTTTTAAAATCGTACACCCTATG
>JANPIG010000055.1:0-1488 GCA_031424875.1 Cytophagales bacterium | reverse complement strand
CTACGAATCAGAGCAGCAAATTAGTATTTTCGTTCAAAACCTACTCAATCCCGGAACCACTTTTGAGAAACGGGACGATGTAGAAAACTGCGTTTATTGTGATTATAGGCGGATTTGTGGGCGATGATTTTTAGTTTATTAAGGACGACTTCCTTCAAAAGGAAGTCGTCCTTTTTTACAGATTCAGATTTATGCCAGCTTGTAAAGAAAGGTTTCTTTGAAACGTTTTTATATCATCACTTTTTACCCAATTATTCAAAGAGTGTTGTCCAGAACCTTCTACATAGAAATCCCACTTTCGAGCAAATTGATAACGAAAACCAAGCCCTGCACGTAATCCGAAAACGAATTCTGAGGCGTTTTGGAGGTGATTTTCGTCTTGATTGACAATTCCTAAAATATTATTGATGGATGGATTTGAAGATGAAGTAGATAAGAGAAATTTTTTGAAATCGCTTGCTGAATATGAATATCCATATTGTCTTTGAATTACTAAATCCGTTATTCCATAAAATTGATATCCATACTTTCTTTTATTTTTCCTAATCTTAGATAAAATATCAAATTGAGAATTGATTGAAAAAGAAACGGTATTCATGCGATGCGGATAATAATCTGAATAAAGAATTTGCCTTTTTTCATCTAATACATTTTGCGTAAAAGTAGGGAAATCTTTAAATTTTGAAACTGGTAAGTTAACATTACCGAAGGGAGTTTCAGCTTGGTAAAATTGGTCAGAATATATAGTAATTAATTTTATTACGGGAATTACCCCAGTTGCACTACTCGAGAGTGGTTGTGGAATTGAAATCATTGGAATATTCACATCATAGCTATTAATTCCCATGCTCATTCCGATTCTTAGTTTTTTATTTATTTTCCAAGCGATACTAAATTTTAAGGTAGCTCCACGACCATTTCTATTGGGTAAATCAATCAGCCCACTTAAAGGAGCTTGCCTCTGCACATCCCAAAAATTCCATAACATCCCAAATCCATAATTTATAATTGGATGTTTCAAACTAAACTTACTTCCATAATCAACAGAATCTGCTTTGTACCTATCTTTTTTATCAACAACACTCTCCTCAAAAGCGATTATTTTCCTCTCACATTCCTTTTGCATTTTATCAGATAAATCATTCAAAATCAAAGGTTTATATTCAATACTTTCTATTTGTTTTTCGCTGTTAGGGGAAACTATATTATCGTTTGAATAAGCGAACTTCTCAACGCTGTCAGGGTTCGCTAACAACTCTCCGTCCCGTGGTTGGTCTCCCGACCAGTCCACCTTATGCGACAGCAATATTGATGAATGATTTTGAATGATTGGATAGAATGAAATGTTCGTGTTAGCTAAACTTGGTTTTTTCTCAACGCTGTCAGGGTTTAAAACCCTGCCAGCGTTCTCTATACCATTCTTGATATTTCCCGTCGTTAACTCTTGCGATGACAACGTTGGCAACACTTTAACGCTGGCAGGGTTCA
>JANPIG010000054.1:0-2785 GCA_031424875.1 Cytophagales bacterium | reverse complement strand
ATACCGTAAAACCAAGTGGGATTGTATCTTTTTAGCAATAGCTTTAACTCCTATCTTATCAGATCCATCTTTGATGGAATCTGTTTTGATGGAGGTTTTTTTCTGAATTTGATTGCTGGCAAGTGTTTGACCAGTAAGATTGAAAAAAAATATTGTGAGGAAGAATAGTAAAATGACAATATTTTTCATCAGGTTTGGGCTTAAAAGTGGACGAACAAAGTTAATAACACATTTGAGTTATAAATAAGTTTGACAAGTTTTTATTTGACTATTAGATTATTAAATCATTGATAATCAAATGGTTATGTATTCTGTAATTATTCATTTATAAATCTCAAATCCCCATCCCAAAAGACCAAATCCAAAAGACATTTTGTTACCATTTACCATTGTATTATTTTTGGGTACAAAACAATTATAAGGAAATGTTTTGTGAATTAGTATTCATTAATTGTTAATTGAAAAGAATGTTATTACAAAACAAAGTAGTCTTGGTTACGGGTGCTTCAAGGGGTATCGGTCGAGCAATTGCCACTAAAATGGCTCAACAAGGGGCAAATATAGCCTTTACATATTTATCATCCATAGAAAAAGGAGAGGCACTTGTAGCTGAATTAGAAGCTTTTGGCGGAAAAGTAAAGGGCTATCGTTCGGATGCGTCCGACTATAAACAAGCTGAAGAATTAATGTTCTCGGTGGTGGCAGATTTTGGCACAATTGATGTATTAATTAATAATGCAGGAATCACCAAAGATGGTTTGTTGATGCGGATGTCTGAGGAACAATGGGATTCTGTAATTCAAGTAAATTTGAAATCAGTTTTCAATTTAACCAAAGCAGCCACCAAGCCCATGATGAAAGCAAAATCTGGCTCAATCATCAATTTAACCTCAGTTGTGGGAATTCGTGGCAATGCTGGACAAGCTAATTATGCGGCTTCTAAGGCTGGAATTATTGGTTTTACCAAATCAGTAGCCCTTGAATTAGGCTCAAGAAATATTCGTTCAAATGCCATCGCCCCAGGTTTTATTGAAACTGAAATGACTGGTGAACTGAACGCTGATGCTACCGCAGAATGGACAAAATCTATTCCTTTGAAAAGAGGAGGGCAACCCGAGGAAGTAGCGGATGCCTGTGTTTTCTTAGCCTCAGATATGTCAAAATACATTACTGGACAAGTGCTTCAAGTGGATGGTGGAATGTTAACCTAAAAATGGAATTGTTGAAGTTTGAATTGTTGATTTAATTTGTTTTGATTTCAAATCTTCGTATTCTTCTTCTTACTTGAAAGATGCATTATCAGCCATTCAACAAGCGGTACGCCGCCCGTTCAAACTTCAACAACTAATTAATACATGAAATTCGATTTTCTTTTTCAATCTTCGCCTTGGTTTGTGCCGCTTTGTTTGTTGGTTGGAGGGCTTTATGCTTTTGCATTATATCAAAAAAATACAAATTGGACTAAGACTCAAAACTACTTGATGAGTGCCTTTCGGTTCTTGTCGGTGAGTTTACTATGCCTTTTGTTATTAAATTTTCTGATTCGTCAATTGACACAAACCATCCAGAAAAAAACAGTTGTTTTTGCCTTGGATAATTCGCAATCAATGTTGGTAACTGGGAAAAGAAACCTTGCTGATTTGACATCAGGACTATTGAGATTAAAAGAAGAATTAGAGTCGGAGAAATTTAATGTATCTTTTGCTTCTTTGGATGATGAAACGAACCAAAACCTTGAAAATCTGAAATTTAATAAAAAGATTTCCAACCTTTCGGGTATGCTTTCGGGCGTAAAAAATGCCTTTGAAGGTGAGAATCTTACAGATGTAGTTTTGATTTCAGACGGCATCGCCAATCAAGGGCTTTCACCTGCATCAGAAAATTTTAGTTTTGCAGTTCATTCCATTGGTTTGGGCGATACCATTCCTAAAAAAGACCTTGCTATTAAAGCAGTATATGCCAATAAGGTAGCTTATTTAGGGAACAAATTTCCTGTCCAAGTTGATGTTTCCTCTTTTGGCTTTTCTGGAAAAAGTGCAAATGTGTATTTGAAACAAGGAGGTAAGATTTTAGACAAACAACCATTAGTTTTCAGGCAAAATGACGACCTCAAAACGGTATCTTTCAATTCAACAGCCAATCAAATTGGTGTTCAACATTTAGTAGTTGAAGTAGATTTTTTGAGTGGAGAATTCTCAAATCGTAATAATCGTCAAGATGTTTATGTGGAAGTAATCGATGGAAAAGAGAAGATTCTTTTGCTTGCACTTGCTCCGCACCCAGACGTAAAAGCCTTGAAAAATATCATTGAGAAAAATGAAAATTATGAGTTAGATATCAAGGTTTTAACTGAAAATTCGAGTCCAGATATTTCATCCCAAAATTACGATATTCTAATTCTTCATCAACTACCAGATTATTTTAATACTTACGCCAACGTTTTCAAACCACTCATTGAAAAAGGAACACCAACAATGTTTGTCTTGGGCAATCAGTCGGGGACGAGTTATTTGAATCAATTAAATCAAGTGATGCAAATAAGTTCGCAAGCGGGGCAAAGTGATAAGGTTACAGCGGCTTATAATCCCAACTTTAAAGCTTTGAATTTCGAGCCTGAAAAGATGGAAATCATTAAAAAATTACCCCAGATTTCAGTGCCTTTTGGCGAGTTTAAATTATTACCCAATTCAGAAGTTTTATTGTATCAAAAAGTTGGGGCAGTTCAAACACAAAAGCCACTTTTAGTAGTGAATACTGGTGAAAAAAAATCTGCCATTTTCATGGG
>JANPIG010000053.1:0-3542 GCA_031424875.1 Cytophagales bacterium | reverse complement strand
GTAGAAAGTTCGAAGGCAACATTGGCAATTCAAAAAGAACAACTACGTATTTTGGAACGAGAGCAAAAAAGAATTCAAAATTTGGTAGAATCTAATGCCGTGCCAACAAAACAGTTTGATGACATCACTGGACAGGTTGATATTTTGAAAAAACAGATGGAAGGAACGCAAAGTCAAATAGCGGTTATTATGCAACAAATTACTTCTCAAAAGGAACAAGTACAAATTCAGAATCAAGGAATATTGAGCGAATCACAACCCTTAAAAGTTAGAATTTTACAAATAGAGGAACAGTTAGGACATTGCAAAGTTATTAATCCAATTACAGGCTCGGTTTTAGTTAAATATGCTGAAAAGCAGGAAGTTACATCTATGGGAAAGCCATTATATAAAATTGCTAATCTTGAAATTATGACTTTAAGAGCTTACATTTCGGGTACACAATTAGGACAAGTAAAGGTTAATCAGCCCGTGGAAATTTTTACTGATAATGGCAAAGATTCTTACAAAAAAATGATTGGGACTATCTCGTGGATTTCCAGTAAATCTGAATTTACACCTAAAACTATCCAAACCAAAGATGAGCGTGAAAACTTAGTGTATGCGATAAAAATTACGGTAAAAAATGATGGATTTCTTAAGATTGGTATGTATGGAGAGGTTAGGTTTAAGTAGGCAAATAGAAGTATTGGCTCAAAGAAGCCAAGTAGAAAAAAGCAATAGTGCAAACCTTGGTTTCTTGAATTTATCCTATAAGTTTTCCAATTATGTCATCAGTAATTATTGAAAATATCTCTAAGACTTATGAAAAAGGCACAGTTCGAGCCATTGATAAAGTAAGTTTTACAGTCAATTCTGGCGAGCTTTTTGGGCTTATTGGAGCAGATGGAGCTGGTAAAACTACATTGTTCCGTATTTTAACTACGCTTCTGATTCCCGATAGTGGCAAAGCTACAGTAGCAGGTTTTGATATCGTAAAAGATTATAATGAAATCAGGAAAATATCGGGATATATGCCAGGGAAATTTTCACTATATCAGGATTTGAGTATTGAAGAAAATCTCAACTTTTTCGCTACAGTTTTTAACACAACTTTTGAAGCTAACTATGATTTAATTAAAGATATTTATGTGCAGATTGAACCGTTCAAAAAACGTTTGGCAGGTCAATTGTCGGGTGGAATGAAACAAAAATTGGCACTTTGTTGTTCCTTAATTCACGAACCTAAAGTATTGTTTTTAGAAGAACCCACTACGGGTGTAGACCCCGTTTCAAGAAAAGAATTTTGGGAAATGTTGGGACGACTGAAAGAAAAAGGAATTACAATTTTAGTTTCTACTCCTTATATGGATGAAGCCAAATTGTGCGACAGAATCGCCTTAATCCAAAATAGCAAAATCTTAGATGTTGATAGTTTAGAGGGAATTTTATGTAAAAATAATCAAAAACTATATGCCGTAAATTCTGACAAAATGTATCAATTACTAAAAGACTTACGAGCATATCCCGCAACGATTTCATGCTTTGCCTTCGGACAAAAACATCATTTACAGCTTACTGATAACGATTTTTCTCTAAAAAAATTAAAACCTTATCTTGAAATAAAAGGGCATCAACAAATAAATATCAAAGAAATTAAACCTGATATTGAAGATACTTTTATAAAATTAATGCAAGATGCTTAATCAAGAAATTGTCATAGAAACCAATAATCTTACCAAGTCATTTGGCAGTTTTATGGCCGTAAATTCCATCACTTTTGAGGTAAAGACAGGTGAAATTTTTGGTTTTTTAGGAGCAAATGGCGCAGGTAAAACAACTGCCATGCGAATTCTTTGCGGCTTACTTGTACCCACTTCTGGAGAGGCAAGGGTGGCTGGATTTGATGTTTATAAGCAAAGCGAATCTATCAAAAAGAATATTGGTTATATGAGTCAAAAATTTTCATTGTATGAAAATTTGACTGTACAAGAAAACATTGAATTTTTTGGGGGAATTTACGGTATTTCACGAAAGGAATTGAAAGATAAAGGCAATATGCTCTTGCAGAGGCTGGGTATTGAGAAGGAAGCAAAAAAATTAGTAGGATCACTGCCTTTGGGCTGGAAACAAAAGATTTCTTTTTCAACTGCCATATTGCATCGTCCCAAAATAGTTTTCTTGGACGAACCCACAGGTGGGGTGGATCCCATCACCAGAAGGCAGTTTTGGGATATGATTTATGAAGCAGCCGATTCGGGCATTACAGTTTTTGTCACCACGCATTATATGGACGAAGCCGAATATTGCAATCGTGTTTCCATCATGGTAGATGGCAGTATTTCAGCCTTGGATACGCCCAACAAATTGAAGGACAGATTCAGCACAGACTCCATGGAGGGGGTTTTTTTGAAATTAGCAAGAGAGGCGAAGAGGGGCGAGTAAATATATACTGTATAGACGCAAAAACGCTATTTTACCTTGGTGAGTAAAAAATAAACAATTTATGTCTCAGCGTCCTTGCGGTTAAAACAACATTATGAAACTATTTTTCGCATTCATTCGCAAAGAGTTTTGGCACGTATTACGAGATACTCGTAGCCTCACTATTCTATTGGGTATGCCAGTAATGATGATGCTTCTGTTTGGTTTTGCCTTATCGAGCGAAGTGAAAAATTCAAATATTGGTATTTTAGACCTTTCTCACGACGAAAGTACAGTTTTACTTTATCATAGATTTGAGCAAAGTCAATATTTTTCAGTCGTGAAAAAACTAAATCGTGAGGGTGAAATTTCTGAAGAATTTAAGAAAAATAACTTAAGAATAGTAATTATCTTTCCACCAAATTTTAGGAAAAATTTATTACATAGTCATCAATCTCAAGTCCGTCTTGTAGGTGATGCTACCGACTCAAACACGTCAAATATTATGATAAATTATGCTTCAGCCATTCTCAGAGATTATCAAAATGAAATGTTTGGAGAACAAAAGTTGCCTTATCAAATCAATGTAGAAAGTAGTATGCTTTTTAATCCTAAATTGAGTAGCACTTTTACCTTTGTTCCAGGTGTAATGACCTTAATTCTGATGATTTTAGGGGCCATGATGACCTCCGTTTCAATCGTAAAAGAAAAAGAGAAAGGGACAATGGAAATTTTACTGGTTTCGCCCATGAAACCGCTAATGGCCGTTATTTCCAAAGCTATCCCTTATTCATTGCTATGTTTTATTGATGTTTTGTTGATTTTACTTATGGCCTATACTGTGCTTGATATGCCCTTGCGTGGTAATATTTTCCTATTACTTGCGGAAAGCATTTTGTTTATTTTTACGGCACTTTCATTGGGCTTATTGATTTCAAATGTCGTGGAAAAACAACAAACTGCGATGTTTATTTCCTTAGTAGGTTTATTAATGCCTGCTTTGATATTTACAGGTTTTATGTTTCCATTAGAAAATATGCCCAAGAGTTTACAAATCATCAGCAATGTTGTACCTACCAAATGGTATTATATTATAATCAGAAGCATCATGGTAAAAGGGTTAGGATTCAAATTCATTT
>JANPIG010000052.1:0-1287 GCA_031424875.1 Cytophagales bacterium | reverse complement strand
CCCGCACCACCGAAGAAAGACCTTTCCCTTTTCTTTCCGCCCACGACCCTTTTGAATTTGCAAAAAACCATCTTCATTCGCTCGAAATCCCTAAAATCATTTATCGCCCTGCCAGTAAATTTACGCAGGATGAATTGAGCGTTTGGGTGAATGAGGTAGTTAATCATAATTTTTCACCCGTATTTGTGGGCGTTCCAGCACCAGACTTTGTACCCATTACCACACTTCCCCAAGCGTATAATGTATGGCGCAAGCACGAATCTGTCTCTGTGATTGGTGCCGTGATGATTCCAGAACGCCATGCAGTTTTGAATGATGAAGACCAGCGGATTTTAGATAAAATGTCGTCAGGGGTGAGTTATTTTATCTCGCAATGTGTGTTTAATGTTGATTATGCGAAGCGAGTAATTGATGATTTAACGAAAACTTGTGCCGAGAAAAATATTGAATTGCCTACAATCATTTTTACGCTAACTGCCTGTGGTTCAATTAAAACGCTTCATTTTATGGAATGGTTGGGCATTCATATTCCTGAAGAATTAAAAGAAGAATTCAGAAATTCAGAAAATATTTTAGAACGTTCCGTAGAAGTTTGTATCAATATTGCTGATGAATTAATTGAGCATTGCACTAACAAAGGCGTTCCATTTGGTTTCAATATTGAAAGTGTTGCCATCAGAAAAGACGAAATCGAAGCCTCAATAGCCATTGTAAATACGATAGGGGAGATGTTGAAAAAGAAAGGAATTCGTGTTTAAGATATGAGATTGAAGATTAAAATAAATTTTAAAGCGAATTATTGGAACTTGACTTCCAATGATTCGCTTTTTTACTGATAATTGATAACTAAACATCTACCGAAACCAAATTTCTCACAATATCTTCGAAAGTATCTCTTTTACGAATCAATTTTGCTTCTCCATCAATCACCAAAACTTCAGCGGGTAAAAGCCTCGAATTATATTGTGAAGCCATGGAAAAACAATAAGCCCCTGCATTTTTAATGGCAATAATATCTCCTGCCGTTACTTTATTCATTAATCTTTCGCCTTGTTTGCCTTCGGGAGTCCATGAAAAAGTATCGGTTTCACAAATATAACCTACTACTCTATATTCATGTTGCTCAGATTCATCGTGATTAGAAGCGTTAAAAATGTCGTGAAATGCTCCGTACATCATGGGTCTGCCCAAGTGATTTAAACCCGAATTGATGCCTACAAAAGTTTTGATGGGATCAGTTTTTACTACGTTTGCCGTAGCTAAAAATGTACCTGCTTCACTCACTAA
>JANPIG010000051.1:0-3140 GCA_031424875.1 Cytophagales bacterium | reverse complement strand
GTACGGATTCACTGGGAGCGTACATTAATTTTTTTTCTCGTTTTTGCATCTAATTCCCTAATTCCAATTGATTTTTAACAAGATTATAATATTCACCTTTCAAATTAATAAGTTCAGTATTTGTGCCTACTTCAATAATTTTCCCCTTTGAAATGACCACAATTTGGTCAGCATTTTTTACAGTACTAAGCCTATGAGCCACTACTATCACGGTTTTGCCCACAAAAAATTCATTTAGATTTGCCATAATAACCTTCTCATTATTGGCATCGAGGGCGTTAGTCGCTTCGTCAAAAAAGATAAATTCAGGATTTTTATAGACCGCCCTTGCAATTAAAATTCGCTGTTTTTGACCCTGACTAACCCCATTTCCTTCTGCTCCAATTTTGGTACTGAACCCCAAAGGTAAACTTTCAACGAAATCAAAAATATTGGCAACCTTTACCGCATGATAAAGTCGGTCAAAATCTACATAATCTTCACCAACGGCAATATTTCTGAGAATAGTATCTGAGAAAATAAAGCCATCCTGCATCACAACTCCACATTTACTACGCCACGTATGATGATTTATGCGTGAAAGCATAGTTTTATCGATGTAAATTTGTCCTGAGGAAGGATCATAAAATCTCAATAATAATTTTAATAATGTAGTCTTTCCACTTCCACTTGTGCCTACAATAGCGGTAGTTTTTCCTTCAGGAATCAGCAGATTTATGTTTTCAAGAATCCTTAGAGTAGTGCCTGGATATATAAATGACAAGTTATCAAATTTGATAGAACGCCCAAAAGGTAATTGCGTAAGATTTTGACTGTCATCGGGTTCTTCATCCTTCACAAGGTGAATATCGTTAAGCCGTTGCAAACTTAATTGAGCATCTTGATAAAGTTGAATAAAAGAAATAAAATGCTCAATTGGGCTGTTTAATTGCCCGATAATATATTGTAAAGATAACATCATTCCCAGCGTCATTTCACCACTTAGTACCGCCTTGGCAGCTAAAAAAGTTATCAGAATGTTTTTACCTTCATTGATAAATAATGCGCCCGTATATTGAAATTGCTTGATGCCAAGAGATTGAATGTTGAGTTTGAATAATCTAGCTTGGATATTTTCCCATTCCCAGCGTTTTTGCTGTTCACTGTTATTGAGTTTTATATCATAAATACCATCAATAATTTGAAGTATGATATTTTGGTTTTTGGTATTTATTTCAAACCTTTTGATATTTATTTCTTTTCGTTTCTTCTGAAAAATAATTACCCAACCAATGTAAATAATACTTGCTGCGATGAACAAAAAGAATATTTTGATGTTAAAAAATGCCAGTGTGGAGCCAAGAATAATGAAATTAAAAACAGCAAAAATTGTACTGATAACAGTATCCGTCAAAAAACTTTCAATGTTATGATGGTCGCCAATGCGTTGAAGTAAATCGCCTTGATGTTTGGTATCAAAGTACGACAATGGCAATCTGAGGAGTTTTATAAAAAAATCTGATAAAATATTGATATTAATTCTGGAACTAATGTGAAGCAAAATCCAACTTCTCAGAAAGTCAATAACAGTTCTACCAGCGTACAAAACTAACTGTCCAATTAGAACCAGGTTGATAAAGTTTAGGTTGCGGGTATTGATACCTGTATCAATAATTGATTGAGAAAGAAAAGGGAGGATTAGTTGAATGATACTCCCCATTATCAATCCCACAAAAAGCTGTATTAGTAGTTTTTTATAATTGAATAGATACTTAAAAATTCTTGAAAAATTAAGACCTTCCTCTCTTTCATCTTCATTTTCATGAAATTTTGGCGTAACCTCAAATAGCGTTACAATACCCATGGGTTCAGAATCAGCATGATTCACTGCCCAATTGGCTAAAAATTCTTTCTTGGTAAATATCTTTTTCCCCTCGGCAGGATCGGCCACATATACACTATCCCGTTTAATTTTATAAACTACAACGAAATGATTTTGCTTCCAATGTGCTATCAAGGGCAATGGAGCTTCTTTGGCTAATTTTTCTAAACCAACCCTTACTACTAAAGAACGTAACCCTAAGCTCTCGGCTACTCGACTCATGGCAGCCATTGAAACGCCTTCACGGTTGATGCCTATCTTTTCTCGAAAGGTTTGTAATGAATAATTTTTTCCATGGTATTTGGCAATCATTCGTAGGCACGTTGGTCCACAGTCCATCGTGTCTAATTGCCTAAAAATTGGAAATTCGTTCATTAAGATCTTATAGATTACTTAGGAGGTTATCATTTGTTAATTTACAATTAGCAATATTTATACCAATCTACTGGTGTTAAATTAAAAAGAATAAACCCTTGAAATACTCACTTCATGATGTAAAAAATTGTATTAGTGTACAATATAACTTACACTATGGCTATTACTATAAAATATCGCTCAAAGATATCTCTTATCTTCATATTCTCTTGACTAATTAATGTACAATTGTGAGAATTTTAGCGACAACCTAAAAAAGTAAGAAGCCCTTTTAAAACTCTCAAAAACGAGGCTTTAAAGGGGCTTCTTGTAAAAATCTTTGTCAAAAATCTATAAATGATTAATCCTTATTATATCAAAATCTCCACTTGAACCATCTCCAACAAAAATACCTAATTTTCCATGTGGTCTATCGTTTAATTTCTCTACAACCAAAGAAGGGTTTACGTCCTGATTAATAAATGCTTTAACTGATTTTTTATCAATAATTAAGGTCATGGTGAACCAGTCATTTGGATTGGGAGGATTAATGATTTCTTTCTCAAATACGCCATTACGTTCATCTCTGAGCTTTTTCCATGTAAATTGAGGATGAGAAATATATTGAATCGCATGAATTTTTCGTACAGAATCTTTAGCAAAAAAATTGAATGGACGGCAATAAACGGCATCATAAGTGCTGTCATTTAAACCATGAAACGCTATCCCAACAAAGCTCCTTTGAAATACATCCTTCCCTCTCATTCTGATGGTTATTTTGCCATTTGTAAAACTCTTTGTAGGGAGCCAAATCAAGCCTTCTTCGTTATTTTCAGAGATTTGAATGAAGCTTTTGCCATTATCAGTTACAGATTTTATTTCTCTATTTACAACTTGCAGTTTGCCTTTTTTATGAAGGTCTGAA
>JANPIG010000050.1:0-1902 GCA_031424875.1 Cytophagales bacterium | reverse complement strand
CAATTTCGTAAAATTATTCCAAATGAGATGAAATTATTCTAAATCGCATAAAGCTCTTTACGGTCAAAAAATAAAAAACCTTTGACAAACAATGTCCACTACAATTATTGCATTTTTTTTATTGCAAAAATATTCTGCATTATTTTTATTGCAAAAATAAAATCTTTACAAATTACTCAAAAAACAAAAACCCCCTGCAAACTAAAGAATGCAGGGGGTTTTGTTTATTCTACTATCAATAAGACTACTTAATAATCTGTAATTTCTTGATAATCATGCGTCCGTTATCTAAGCCTACGTTTACAAAATACGTTCCTGATGGCATGGTCTCTACTGGTACTTTTACACTTACTGCTTCTTTACCTACGGCAGTTTGAGAGAAGTGTGAGTTGCCTGTCATTCCGATAATATTCACTTCTACGGCACTGTTCGCTTTCATCAAATCTGCTGATAATTCAATCGCAAAATCAGTATTTGAAGGGTTTGGATAGATGCTTACTTGGTTCTCAACATTTACGTCCTCATCAGAAGCTACTTTTTCTGGAATGGCTGCAGTTAATGCTGATGTTCTTGCATTCCTATTTGTTACCGTAATTTTGAACGTACAATATGAAGTATTTCCTTTAGCATCTTTCGCTGTGTATTTTACGATGGTTACACCCACAGGGAATGAAGCACCTGGCTCATAATTATATACCACACTTGGAATACCACAGTTATCTCCCACTGCTGGATGATCCCAATAAACTACTGATGAACTTCCTGATGCCACTACGTTAATATCCGTTGGACAATCATAAAATACAGGGGCTTGGGTATCAACATCGCAAGTTATAATTTTCACAATGTTGACTACAAAAGAACAAGTTACTTTATTTCCTTTGGCATCCGTAGCGGTATAAGTTACGGTTGTTGAACCAATAGGGAATGCTGAACCTGATGCATTGGTAGAAGTAATGATTGGCGTTCCACAATTGTCAGTAGCGGTTGGCTCAACCCAACTTGCATAACCTACTGTTCCTCTGGTTTTGATAAGAATATCGCTTGGACAAGCTGTCATTACAGGAGGCGTTTTGTCTAAATCACACAAGGTAGTTACCCCTGCATCAATATCCGTTCTTGTTTGTCCTTCTGTTAGAATGATTGTTCCTGTCTTACCCGTTGTTACGTTGGCATCGCTGTCTTTATCAGGGGTTGTTGTTCCCGTTGGAGAGAAATAGAATCCTGGTGCTAAGGTTGATTTTACGAACTCAACGGTATAATTACCTGCAATTAAGTTACCGAATAGATACTTACCGTCTGATCCAGTAGTTGCGGTTGCTACAAGGTTATTTGCACTGTCGTAAAGATTAACTTTTACGCCATTCACACCACCTTCGCCTAAATCTTGCTTACCATCACCATTCAAATCACGGAATACATAATCACCAATTGAGGCTGGTTTGAATAAGCCAAAATCAACGGTTAAGTTATCGCCACCCGCAACAGTCAAAGTAACTGGTAATGACCTGATAGTCTGCCCACTCACGGTTGTTCCGTTATCGTCTCCATCAATGTTATTATTTGGACTTACTGCTGGTTCGTAAGCTCCTGTTGCAGAGCCATTTGTACCCGTAGAAGACTTGTAACCTGCTGGTGCAACGATTTCAACTGTATAATCGCCAGGGGCAAGATTTGTGAATAAATATTTACCAGTAGTTGCGTCAGTGGTGGTTGTAGCAACTAAGACATTTGCCGAGTTGTACAACTTAACTGTTACACCTGGAATATTTGGCTCACCTACATCTTGCTTACCGTTGTTATTCTTATCGTTGAATACAGTATCACCCAATTTCAAGCAATTCGTAACTGTTACATGAACTGTGCCTACTGCTGAACAGCTACCATTAGAAACGGTTAGGG
>JANPIG010000049.1:0-4206 GCA_031424875.1 Cytophagales bacterium | reverse complement strand
GGTTTTAAAACCTTCGCTATGGATATTGGAAGGGCGATTTGCCAAATTCTTAATAGTTCCGTTATTTTTTACCTTTCAAATACGCCTCCATCTCCTCCAAACCAAACGAATTAAACGTCATAGCACTCGTCAAGCCGCCTTTTCTGGCATTTGCTACGCCGTAGTGCATATCAAAATAACCATCTTTTTCATGGGCATCGGGGTTGATAGAAAGCATCACATTTTTCTCCATCGCATACTGAATATATCGCCAATCCAAATCCAAACGATAGGGGCTGGCATTGATTTCAATCACTACGCCATTGGCAGCACAAGCATCTATAACTTTATGATAATCAATGGGATAACCTGCTCTGGACAATAAAATTCTTCCCGTTGGATGTCCTAAAATAGTAGTATATGGATTTTCGATTGCCCCAATCAAACGAGACATGGCTTTCTCTTGATTCATCTTGATATTTTGGTGAATAGATGCCACGATATAATCAAAAGATTTCAAAATATCTTCGGAATAATCTAAAGAACCATCGCCCAAAATATCCGATTCTATTCCTTTCAAAATTTTGAAAGGACGGTCAGTCATTGAGGCATATTTTTGATTAAGTTTATCAATTTCAACGTGTTGCTCCCAAATTCTTTCTTCCGAAAGCCCTTTGGCATACGAAGCAGTTTTGGAGTGGTCGGCAATGCCCAAATATTCAAAACCCAACTCACGACAATAATCTGCCATTGCTTCAAGGGTATGCTTGCCATCTGAATAAGTGGAATGATTATGTAAAATGCCTTTGAGTGAATCCCAAGTTACTAACTCTTCATTTTTATGCGTCTTGACCCAATCAAACTCAAACTTTCCTTCCCGCATTTCAGGAATAATGTAGGGCAAATCCACACTCGAATAAATCTCTTCTTCTGATTCAAAAACCCGTGATTTAACTCGTTTATAAATGCCATGACTTGCCAAATGTTGAGGTGAAGACGAATAGATAAACACTTGATTAACAAACTGTTGCGGTGTTGAAATAAATATCTCCACAGGAATTTCTTTCTCTTGAAAGCAACCTCGCCAAGCAAATGGTGAGGATGTTTTTTCGTTTTGTTCCAAAAAAGAAAGGCTATTAATTTTCTGCTGTGCCTCAATAATATTATCAATCCCAACCACCAATTGAATGGACTCAACCACTTCATTTTTACGTCTCACATCGCCCACAATTTCTACTTGCTCAAACTGTTTTTCGAGTTCGTCAAACAGTATTTGGGCTAATTCTTCGCCCTTTTCCATTCTCAATTTCCCCGTGTTCGACTGTGCATAAAGAATTGATTCTTTGATAGTTGCCTGGATTTTATCGCCAAATCCTTTGAGTTTTGCCACTTCTCCATTTTCGCAAGCCAACAGTAATTCACGATTGTCAGTTATGCCCAATTCCTGCCATATTACCCGAACTTTTTTAGGTCCAATGCCTTTAATTTGGAGCATTTCCAACAATCCTTCAGGCGTGCGTGAAAGTAGTTCTGTGAGTTCCTGCGTGGTGCCTGTTTTACGAATTTCGTCAATTTTACCCGCAATACTCTTACCCACACTTGGCAAACCAGCCAATTGTTCGACAGAAAGATCCCATAAATCTTCCGTAGTTTTATCCAAAGCACGAGCCGCAAAACCCATATTTTTGATTTTGAACTCATTTTCATCGTGCAGTTCAAGGAGTTTTACCGATAATTCAAGAAGGGCAACAATTTCTTCGTTTGACATGGGATTTGGGATTGGATTTTGAAACACTAAATTGGCACACAGATGATGCAGATACTTCGTAACGCAGATTTACACAGATTTTTCTCAATAGTATTTTAAAAATCTGCAAAAATCTGCGTTGTCGAAGGCATCTACGTCATCTGTGTGCTATTGTTTGAAACTATGCCTCAGTCACTTCCTGCTCTGCCATTACCTCCGCCAAAGGCTTGAAATTACCTTTTTTCAACATGTCGTTTTCAGGAATGTAAGGGCAAACTTCCAAAATGGTAGTAAGATTAATATCCGTAATTAAGTAATCATTCAGGTTTCCTAAGTTTTTCACTAACGCTTCGTACGCATCTTTTGGGTTTTCGGCATTGATCAACATCATGTGGGGCACTTTCTTTTCCTTCTGTGTTTTTTCGTCAAAAGAAATGTATTGAACTTTCGCTTTATACCAAATTTCTGAACCATTTTCTTCAAAAAACACTTCACTCAATTTCATTTTTGCCAAGCTAACTAATTGAAATTCTGGCGTATTACTCGCCACAATCTCAAACATTCTTGCCTCTGCCTCTGTGTATGAAACGGCATCTACTAAATATGCCTCATTAATTGTTTTTAAAGAACCTGCTTCGTCTTCACGCTGAAAACGTATTTTACTTAAATACCAAGTTGCCATTATTTATTTCGTTGTTTGATGTTAGGTGTTCGATGTTCGGAAACAAGTCTGAATTTTGATAGTAAAACCCAAACCTCGAACCGAGCGACGGTCGCAACGAACATCGAACAACGATTTTTTTACAAAACTATTAAGAATGATTAGGAAAACAATCCACAAAATGGAAATGATACAACGTTTTTTCGATAAATTGCATCTAAGATTTAAAACTAACAAAATCATGGCTTCCTCAACTTCTTTTCAGCAAAATTTAACTTTAGAAAGGAATACTACTTCTTTCAAAACCCTCCTTTTAGGAATTCCTATTCATCTTTATGTCGTTTCCATTTGTTCGGCATTAGTGATTATTGGCGTGTTATGGGATATTTCTTGGCACATGACCATTGGGCGAGACGGACTTTTTTCTGCTCCTCACAATGCTATTTATTTAGGTGCGGCTTTGGCTGGGCTTATTTCGGGCTACCAAGTTTTGAAAACTTCTTTTTGGGGAACGCAAGCTGATAAAAGTAAGATGGTAAATTTTTGGGGTATATTTTACAGTTCTTTAGGGGGAATGTTTTGTATCTGGGGAGGCTTTGCAGCAGGCACTTCAGCTCCTTTTGATGACTGGTGGCATAATACCTACGGACTCGACGTAAAGATATTTTCACCTCCTCATGCAGTGCTTGCCTTTGGTTTAATTTCTATTCAAATTGGGGCTATGATTTCTGTTTTAGCAACTTTAAATCAGAATGAAACAATACCGTATCTATCTGATAATCAAAATATTGATAGAAAAATTCGTTTGAGAAATATCTTTGTTTTTACGGCAGGAATGGTAATGCTAACCGCTTTTACTTTCTGCACTGAATTTATGGGCAGATGGGCCATGCACCGCATGTCTTTTTATCAGATTGGAGCCTTATTTATTCCTCTTTTTTTGTTGGCTTTTGCCCGTGCGAGCAACGTAAAATGGGGTGCTACTTATATTGCAATCGTCTATATGGCCAGTCTTTGGATAATAAATACTACCCTCAGAATGTTCCCTGCCGAACCACTTTTAGGACCAATTGCTAATCACGTTACATTTTTCCAAACAACTGGATTTCCAGTTTTATTGGTTTTCCCCGCTATGGTTTTTGACTATTTAAGAGATAAACTTTCTGATAAAAACCAATGGATTCTATCAGTCATTTTGGGTGTAACTTTTGTCATCGTATTTTTTATCATTCAGTGGAATGCGGGTACGTTTTTACACGAATCTCCCCTGACACGTAACTGGTTTTTCCATTCAGATTCATGGGCTTACAACAACGATCCTAACGCTACATTTCGTTATCAATATACAGGTTGGGGTACCCCAAAAACCGCTTATGAATGGGCTATAGGTTTTTTAATAGCTTTTGTTATAGCAATTATTTCATCCAGAATTGGTTTACTCTGGGGGAATTGGATGAGGAAGGTGCAGCGGTAAAACTATTCAAGAGATTATTAATACATTTTTTAACTTCCCGAAAGTAATTACCCACAATGTATATTTTTTCGGGAAGTTTATTAAACAATAGCTAAACTCAGAATCAAATTGAAAACCACTCTAACATCCATATTACTAATATTTCTCATCTTCTCAACTACAACTCAAGCCCATGTAGGTAGTGCGGGTGTCGTATTTGAAGGGCAAGCGGGCAAGTACGCCTTGCAGGTATATGTACAACCACCCGATGTAATTCCAGGTACTGCCAAAGTTATCGTTCTTGCCGACGGAGCAGATATTACTCACGTTGGAATTTCGCCTATTTACTTTTGGTTTGGCGATGAA
>JANPIG010000048.1:0-1646 GCA_031424875.1 Cytophagales bacterium | reverse complement strand
ATACAATTATACATGCACGCTTGATGGCGTTGGAATAGCCACTGCAAGAGATCTCAACGGACTCAACAGAACCATTAATACTTATCAGTCAGGGAGTTCTTATAATTTGATTGATGCTTCGAGAGGGATGTTTGGTAGAGGCAATAAAGTAGTAAAAGCCGATGACCCACAACGTGTTATTTGGACTATTGATGCCACAAACTCAAAGGTAAGTGAAGATTTAACGATTAGGCAAGTTTCATCAACCAATAATAGTTGGAGCAGTGCCACGGCAGTCTCGGCACATTATAACGCAGGATTAGCGTATGATTATTATGAAAAGAAACATGGCAGAAAATCGTTGAATGGAGGTGATGGAACGATTGTTTCCATCATTAATATCACCGATGAAAATGGAAAAGGATTTGATAATGCTTTCTGGAATGGAGAATATATGGGATATGGAAACGGGGGAACAGCTTTCAAACCACTGGCGGGCGGGCTGGATGTCGCTGGACACGAAATGACCCACGGGGTTATTGAAAAAACGGCTAATTTGGAGTATAAAGGGCAATCTGGAGCGATAAATGAGTCTTTAGCCGATTGTTTTGGAGCATTGGTTGAAGCCAAAACGGGCGCTGATTTATGGAAATTAGGAGAAGATGTGGTAGTAGCTCGTTTCTTCCCCACGGGTGCCTTGCGTGATTTATCAAATCCTAATAATGGCGGAAGAAGCCTCTCGGATAATGGCTATCAACCTGCCAGTATGAATCAATATTATTCAGGTTCAGAAGATAATTACGGAGTTCATATCAATTCAGGCATTGCTAACAATGCTTTTTATCGTTTTATCACAACAATCGGTAATAATACTACGGCAATAACTAAAGCGGAGAAAATATATTATCGGGCCTTAGCAATTTATTTAACTCGTACTTCCAAATTTTTAGATTTACGTCGTGCCTTAGTACAGTCTGCCACCGACCTCAAAGCATCAGCTGGCATCACTGATGCAGATATTACAGCTTTAAAAAATGCCTTTGATGCCGTAGGAATTACGGATGGAACACCCCCTGTTACAAATCCCAATCCTAACCCAACTACTCCAATTCCGCCAACTCCCAAAACTGATATACCTGCCAATACGGGTACTCAGGGACTTTTGAGTTATGATGCTGTGGCAAAAATTCTTTATAAATCAAGTATAAAAGGGGAGGCTGACCCTAATAGCTTTGTGATATTAGCCAATAATATTGTTGTCGAAAATAAGCCTACCGTGCCAGATGATGGTACATACGCTTATTTTGTAGCAGGGGATAAATTTATTAAAAGAGTTAATTTAACAGGAGTTCCAAAGGTTGAAAACGTTTCAGCCAGAGGTGAATGGCGTAATGTTTCGGTGTCAAAAGATGGTAAGAAGTTGGCGGCTCTAAGAGCTTTAGGAACAACCTCCGCTACTACTGACAAACAGATTGCAGTTTTCGATTTAGTGGGAAATCAAAGTAAAATTTATACGCTCTATAATCCTACTTACACGCAAGGCGTAAATACGGGTCAAGTACAAAATGCCGATGCTATAGAGTGGGACCACGCCAGTGAAAACCTTGTTTATGATGCTTTCAATACCATTAAAAGCGCAACAGGTACAGAGTCCGATTTTTGGGATG
>JANPIG010000047.1:0-1672 GCA_031424875.1 Cytophagales bacterium | reverse complement strand
TTTTACTTTCATCCAACAGCCAGCCGCTTTACAAACAGACTCTACCTCCCCCGTGATTTTTACGGGCATTTCTGTTTTATTTTCCAATTTAGCAGCTAATTCTGTAGCTGGAATTGCTCCATTTTCAGTTAAAGGTTCACCATAAATTCCCTGTGCTTTGCTTATAAACGACACTCCCACGAACATCAAGCCTAATAGTAATTTTCTCATAATCAGTTTATTATGTTATATTTTTTACAAATTTACTAAAAAATTACAGAACCTCAACCCATCCTTTACATTCTGCCCCCCCTACAGTTTTAAAATAATAATAATATGTTCCTACGGGAATATCCTTTCCCCAATCATTTTGATAAACATTAGTTTTCAACATGGCCTGTCCCCAACGATTATATATTTCGAGTACTTCCAAGGTTGCTCCCACATTAAAGGTGTCATTTTTCCCATCGCCATTGGGCGTAATTACGTTGGGAGGTGTAGCAGGTTTTTCTAATTCTATCTTTTGGGACTCTTGCAACAAACAATCTGATTTGTAATTTTTTAAGGTAATTATATAAGCTCCTGCATCTTTGTAAGTGAATGGAGCAGGGTTTTGAGTAGTCAAACTATCTCCTAAGCCTGTAAGCCAAACATATTTTGTAGCATTTTTCGAGTTGTTTTGAATTTGTACCATGGTTGGTTTACCACAATCTTCAACAATTTTCAAAGAAAAATCTGGTTTGAAACTTTCATCAATTCCTATGTTTATTGTTCTTTGAGCTTTACAATTAGTTTTTTCATCAAGGATATTTATGGTGAAAGTAGCTGGTTTTGTAATGGCTATTTTCTGCTTAGCTGAAGTAGAATCAGTTAATGGTAAATTTGACTTCCAAGTGTATTTCGTACCGCCCAAAGCAAATAATTGAATATTGTAATTTCTACAAACTACTGTATCATTAGAAACTTTGGCTGGGGCTTCTTCTACTTTGACTTGTATAGTTTTTGTTTCTTTACAACCAAATTGATTAGAAATTTCACAAGAATAAATCGTTGGTTTTGAGATAGTTGCCACGGGATTGGCAATATTTGTGGCACTCAACCCCAGCGCTGGTGACCATACATATTTTGTTCCCCCAGAAGCCATCAATTCAACAGTTTTACCCTCACAACCACTGATAGCATCAGGACTGAGTTTAAAATCTGCAGGTGAAACTTTAATAATTTTCTTAACAGATTCTTCTCGCTTGCAAGAAAGCAAATTTGTTCCTTTGAGTGTAATGGTATATATGCCTGGCTTTGTAAAAGTAAAATCTTCCACACTGGCAGTGGAGTTTTTTTCCCCTCCAATATTCCATGAAATAGTTTTTGCTCCTTCGCTGGTATCTTGAAAATTAACTTTAAAAGGTACACACCCAAATAAGGTATCGGGTGAAGAACTGGAAGACCTTTTTGTTCCGTCCAAAGCATCAAAACCGACTTTTAAATTGTCAATGTCAAACTTGAATGCAGCATTGTTACAATTTTCAGAAGGATTATTTTTAGACCAAGCATTTGGGGTGGTCGGAAAGCTGGAAGGAGCATTCGTACGATTGCATGAACAGGCAGAATGATAAATAAATCCTTGTTTGTCAAAACGGCAAGTGCCGACATCTACATGATCGCCTGCTGCACTGGAACTGGAATTATCTCCACC
>JANPIG010000046.1:0-4795 GCA_031424875.1 Cytophagales bacterium | reverse complement strand
GTGGGTCATTTCTTTTTTGAAAAAAATAAGCCTGCTACTTTTCAATATCCATTTTATAGCTTGGCGAGCGATTTTATCATGTATTTTGATATTCTAAGGGGCAAAGTCAAAATTTGAACTATCAATTATACTCATTTGTTGCTAATTTTGTAAAAAATTAAAATTATTGACAATGGCAAAAGCAGAAATGTTGACCGATAAAGGTCTGATGGTTATTGAATTTTTCGAGCAAGATGCTCCAATGCACGTAAAAAACTTTTTGGATTTATCAAAAAGTGGGTTTTATGATGGCGTTACATTTCACCGTGTTATTCCAGATTTCGTAATCCAAGGTGGGGACCCAACTGGTACTGGAGGCGGGGGACCTGGATATTCTATTCCTGACGAATTGACGGGTGGAAATCAATATCACGACCGTGGGGTGTTGTCGATGGCTCATCGTGGACCAAATACTGGCGGTTCGCAATTCTTTATTTGCCATAGTCGTAACAATACGGCACATTTAGACCGCAAGCATACTTGCTTTGGTAAAGTGGTTGAAGGTTTGGATGTAATTGATAAAATCAGAGAAGGCGACCATATTCAGAAGATTACGGTTATCGAAAACGAAGCATAAGCTATGTATTTCATCGGAGAATTAAGTGGTTCGAGTCAAGATTTGAAAATCTCTTTGTATAAATGGAATGCCAAATTTTTTGTAAAATTTGAAACACCAGATTTAGAACAAGTTTATAAAATTTCTGAAATGGATGCCACTGAAGCCACTGTCAGAGAAATGATTGATGATGTTTTCGTTCAAAAAGTTATCAAGCGATTTCATGAAATGTATGCGGATATTGGAGATTTGTTGTAGTCAAAAAGAGCGTCAAAATGACTTTTGACGCTCTTTTGATTTTAATGTTTATAAAGCAACTTAATTTTCGACTTCTTTTAGGAACTGTATCACGAACAGCCTTTTTGGTAGTCGAATAAAAAAAGATTTTACACTACGGACAAGGCTGTCCGTGATACAGTTCCTAAAAAATAATTTTCGTTTAAATTTCAACTATGAATACTTTGAAAATTCAATACCAAATCAAAAATATTTCAGAATTAGACACTCCCGCTTTGGTGGTCTTTCCGCAAATTGTAGAGCGAAATATTCAACGATTATTGGATGCTATTGAAGATGTTAATCGTTTACGTCCGCACATCAAAACACATAAGTGTGCTGAGGTTGTTAAAATGTTGCAATCGTCTGGAATTCAGAAGTTTAAGTGTGCCACGATTGCGGAGGCCGAGTTGTTGGGAATGTGTTTTGCGGAGGATGTTTTGTTAGCTTATCAGCCCACTGAGGCAAAATTATTAAGGTTGATTCAACTTATTGTACAATATCCCAAAACACATTTTTCATGCTTAATTGATTCATTTGAAGTGGCTCAAATGATGGGGAAAGTTTTGGAAAAGAATCAACTAAAACTTTCCATTTTTATTGATTTAAATGTGGGCATGAACCGAACGGGGATTTTACCAGGAAAAGCATTTGATTTGTTCATGAATTTACAGGAAATGCCTTTTCTGGAAGTTTTAGGTTTACACGCTTACGATGGTCATATTCACGAAGTTGATTTTAATGAACGAACTAAAAGTTGCCATAACGCTTTTGAATCTGTTTGGAAATTATTACAACACATTGAATCACAAAGTTTTACAAATTTAAAAGTAATTGCAGGTGGCTCACCCAGTTTTCCAATTCATGCTCAAAATAAGAGAGTCGAATGTAGCCCTGGAACTTTTGTTTTTTGGGATAAAGGTTATCAAGATTCCATGCCCGAACAACCTTTTGAGGTAGCAACTCTGGTAATTAGTAGAGTTGTTTCACTGCCCGAATCTCACAAAATTTGCTTGGATTTAGGGCATAAATCTATCGCATCTGAAAATGCTTTAAATCATAGAGTATATTTTCCTGATGTTCCGAATGCCAAATTTGTAGGTCATAGTGAAGAGCATTTGGTTTTGGAGGTTGGCGAAAATCATTCTTATCAAATCGGAGATGTTTTCTTTGGCGTACCAATCCACATTTGTCCTACAGTTGCTTTGCATGAACGTATGTATGTGGCTGAAAATGAGAACCTAACAGGTAAATGTTGGAAAATTATTGCCAGAGATAAAAAGATTTCTATTTAATTTAGCGTCTCTGTATGGTGGGGGCAAGTGTCCTGTTTTTTATAAATTCAGCTAATAAAGTCAAATCATCACTACCAATAAAATCAACGCCTAAATCTGTCATAGTTTTGAAAGAAGTGGCTGAATTCGGAGTGGCCCAAAATCTAACCATCTTTCCAGTATGATGAACAGAATCTACAAAATTTCGTAATTTTAAAGTTTCTGTTTCAGAATAAACACCAGATTTATTCCATTTTACAAAATCCAGAATACTGGAACTCACTAAGGCGATTCTCTTAAAATTTTTCTTTGAATATTCTGTTTTTTTGCGACCATCAAAGTAAAAAATACTATCAAATTTTTTATAGTTTTCACTTTTAGGCATATCCCCACTGATTATAAGTTGAACTGCATCGGCATTATTTTTTAGGTCAAAATATTGCCGATTTGGCTTCAATTGGTTTTCTAAAAGTTTCAAAACCTGTTCCCCGTCTTCCTTAATATCAATCAATAATTTTAGCTTCTGCCCGTCTGGATAAATACGGCCATTATTGGCTTTAATTTTTTCTAATAATGGATTAATGTAAAGCTTTGAGAGCGTATTTTCAGATTTAATTGATTTCCTTTCATGGGCAACTACTAATTCATTATTTTGAAGAAAAATATCCGCTTCTATCATGCCATAATTAAGCGAATAGGCTTCATAAAATGGCTTTTCGTGCAAATAATCATTATGTGCATGAGCATTTTGCATAGAATAAATTTTGGGTTGAGCAAAACAAGTTATTTTAGTAAATAATAATATTAGAAAGGTTTGTTTAAACGTTATTTGGCTCATAATTCATTGATTTAGAAATACTTATTTGGTTTTTTTAATAAAAAATTAATATTATGATTTTTTTATACACCATTAATTGGTTTTAAAATTGATGGCTTTGCTGAATTTCATTGTTCAGAATGTATGAATTTGTACTGTTGACAGAGAAGTTTGCTTAGTATAATAACCACAAAATAAGTAAATGACCATAATTAATACTTGTTACTTTATAGTATTGAAAGAATTCTTTATATTGTATTCCAATAATAGTAGCTTTGAAGGCTATTTAGTAAATTTACAGAAAATAAACACATCATCACAAATCAATAATTGCATATTTATGAAAAGACTTATATCCATCATTTTTCTGAGTTTACTCGTAATGAAAATTGGAGGATATTTTGCTTTGGTATCAGTTCAACAAATTATTGCAAGGGAAGAAGCTAAAGAAAAAATTATTAAACTTTTGCCTAATGAGAAATTGGTAAAGTTAAGTTTTACAAGGGATGATTTTGCCAAAATCGATTGGCAAGAACAGGACAAAGAGTTTTACTATAATGAAAAACTTTATGACATTGTACGTTCAGAATTTAATGGTAAAAATCATATTCTTTACTGTTTATCTGATGAAAAAGAAACTATTATTTATGCAAAAATTCTACAAATTTCAAAAGCTCAAAGTGATGAACTACCTATAAAAAATACGATGGCTTCGTTTTTGAGCTTATTAATTTTGAAATATACGCTTCCGCAAGTTTATCATTTCATAGGAAAAGTGTTTATTTTATCTAAAAATAAGCATTTCTCATTTTTTTTGATTCATTACTCTTCAATTACTGGCTTATCTTTTAGTCCTCCTCCAGAAGTTTAAATCTGATTTCATTTCTTTTAATACACACTTTGAAACCATATATCTTGGTTACAAAAACTGTGTGCATATTATTTTGTACATATCTTAAAAAAAAGATGAAAAAACTATATATAATTTTAACAATTATATTCTTTTCACAAATTGCTTACGCTCAAATAACTACTAAAGAATTGGAAGAAGTTATTGTGAAAGAAAAGAAAAAAACTGAAAAGGAAAGAGCTGAATTTATCCGGCATGCTCAAAGTGTAAAGGCGTTGACAGAAGAGGATTTAAATAGGAATAATCCTGCTTTTATTGAGCAAAGTTTGGGGACAATGGCTGGTGTACAGGTGGATAAACGTACACAATTGGGCGGTCAGCGTATTGTCATCCGGGGTTATGGAAATGACCAAAAGTTTAATAATTGGGGTATAAAAGCGTATTATAATGGTGTACCCATTACGACTGCTGAGGGAATTACGATTTTGGAAGATATAGATTTTGTAAACATCAATAACGTAGAAGTAATCAAAGGTCCTGCGGCCACTTTGTACGGTGGTGGTGTCGGTGGTGTGGCCCGTTTTTACATGAAACCATCCGATCAAAAGGGATTATCAATTACAGAAAAGTTCGTGGCAGGTTCATATGGGCTTTTGCAGACAAATACTCGGATAGACATGGTTACAGATAGTTCTGCTATGATGTTGAACATTGGGCATTTAGAATCTGAGGGATATCGCCCAAGAGGAAGCAGTTTGAAAAATTTTTTAAATTTTTATGGAGAGTTCAAACTAAGTAAAAAAAATACGTTGACGGCATATTTAAGTCATAATTTCTCAAAAGAAAATGTTACAGGACAAATTTCTTATGCAGATTACTATGCAGGGATTGATAAGGGAAACGCTGCTTATGCTAAAAAAGATGCTCGAAACGAATATTTAACTTCACGTTTTAGCATTACGAACGATTATAAATTTTCAAAT
>JANPIG010000045.1:0-4208 GCA_031424875.1 Cytophagales bacterium | reverse complement strand
GTATATACTTAGGACTATCTATAATACATAAATATTTTGTTCAGGAAGAAACGCTTCCATTAATAAAAAAGAACATAAACTTTGAAATTGAACTTAGCGAGATAACATCAATCAGACATAGAACGCTGATGAGAAAGATGCTCAAAAGTGAAACGGAAACGATAAAGCTGTCGGATATTGAAATTCTTATCAATTATTTTCATTTAACAGAAAACGAAGTTGTATTAGAAGGAATACTTTGTTTTGGTATTTTGGGGAATTTTATTCAAGAAACTGTATTCAAGCAACTTTTTGTAAATACACAAATTCTCGATAATGTCTTTCTTAAGGCTTTCATTGAAATAGTATCCAACTGTGATGATTTGCCTAATAAAGTTTCTAATTTTTCGAATAATCTTATAATCGAATTAATGAAAAACCATTTGAAATCGCTATATCAGTTTTGTGGAGAAGACTTGATTGAACATATAATTTCAAAAGATAACCTTACTGATGTCCTAATGCCATCTATTTGGCTGAATAGTATAAAGAAAAGTTTCCCTCAAAAATCTATCCTATTCAAAAATGTAATATGGCGTGAGAAACTGCTTTTAAAACCACCAAATTCCCTTTTTTGCATTAATACTGACCATAATATCAACACAAACAAGACGCTTCTTACCTACTACGCTAACGATTTGGACTATGTTTTTAAAGCCAAGTTCAAAATTGATAAAAGTAAAATAAAAATATTATTTAGTAGCTTTTGGATAGGAATTTTGCCTGTAAATAATTTTGAAGGATTAAATATACCACGAAAAATTAATGAATTTAACAAAAATCAAAGGCATACAAGATTTACGATTCTACTAACTAAAAGATTTGAGAAGGTAGTTACTTGGCAGGGGAGAAGTTTTAGAGATAATGACGAAATTGATTTCATATTTTATTTCTTAGACAATTTTAAAAGTCCTAACGATTACAGAGAAAAATTTGGGCATGAGGCACTGGAATATTTTAAAATAGTAGAAATTATTTTCTGGTGTTTAGAAATTGGCATTCTTATTCCCTTAAATGAAGTATAAACAGTATTTAATTTTAATATTTTGTAAGATGAAAAATCTAATTAATGATAAGCGCAAAACTTTCACAGAATCTTATCAATTTGAAATGGTTGAAAATGACCAAGCACTAAATCTTCAAGGAGGACTGAAAAATGAGGATGATTTATTTAGTGAAAATATGGATGTCAAAATTAAGTGGCATAAAGCCACTTCTCTCTTGGATGACCTTGTATAAATATCATTATTTTAATTGAGAAGTTGCACCTAAAGTACTTAATCTTTATCCAAAATGAATGCTTTAAGATTCAAATATTACCGGCAACTTGACTTCATGGACTGTGGACCTACCTGCTTAAAAATGGTAGCCGCCTATCATGGCAAAGACTATTCCATTGATTTCCTGCGAGCTAACTCCTACATCCAAAGGTCAGGGGTTAGCTTAACTGGTATCAGTGAGGCAGCCGAGAAGATAGGTTTTAGAACATTAAAAGTCAAACTTTCTATGAGACAAGTGCTTGAAGAGGCACCTCTGCCTGCCATTTTACATTGGAATCAAGAACATTTTGTGGTTTTGTACGACATCCGCAAAAGTTTTTGGGCTTTTTTGCCTTGGGTAAGCCAAGAAGATAAATTTATCATAGCCGACCCTGGGCATGATTTAGTCATAGTTGATAAGGAAACCTTTATGAAATGTTGGGCTGGTGAAGGTGAAAAGAAAGGAATTGCCCTTTTGCTTGAGCCAACGCCAGAATTTAAAGAGAAAGGAGAAGATAATCCACCAGAAAAAACGGGCTTCAAATTTTTATTCGATTATCTAAAACCCTATAAGAAATATTTGTTTCAAATTTTACTTGGAATGGTCTTCGGGAGTGTACTAAGTATGATTTTCCCTTTCCTTACGCAAAGTTTGGTGGACTTTGGTATTCACCGCCACAACGTCAGTTTTATACACCTAATCCTTATTTCGCAGTTACTTTTATTCATCGGGGGTGTGGCTGTGGATATGATTCGTAACTGGATTCTTCTGCACATCAGTACTCGTGTGAGTGTAACGATTATCTCAAATTTTTTAGTAAAATTGATGAAACTACCTATCAATTTCTACGAAACTAAGAATATTGGAGATATAACCCAGCGTATCCAAGACCACCATCGTATTGAAACTTTCCTAACGGGAGCAACCCTCAATACGTTTTTCTCTATTATTAATCTTATCATTTTTTCCATCGTTCTTGGCATTTACAGCACCACACTATTAGGCATTTTTTCCTTAGGGAGTACCCTTTCAATTCTTTGGATAACTATTTTTTTGAAACAACGTAAAGACCTTGATTATAACCGTTTTCAACGGATGCGTGAAAATCAAAACTCGGTGTATGAACTCATTACGGGTATGCAGGAAATAAAACTAAACAACTGTGAAAAAGCCCGTAGGTGGGACTGGGAGCGTATTCAGGCTAAACTTTTTAAGATAAATATTAAAAGCCTTGCCCTCGAACAATACCAAGAAATGGGTTCTACTTTTTTTACACAACTCAAAAATATTTTGATTTCGTATGTGGCTGCTACACAAGTGATTGACAATAAAATTTCACTTGGGGTGATGCTCAGTATTTCTTATATCATAGGGCAAATGAATGGACCTCTCAGTCAATTAATGACTTTCATGCGGAGTATTCAAGATGCCAAAATCAGTTTGGAACGCCTTGGCGAAATTCATAATAAACCCAATGAAGAATTAGATGAAGAACATTCTTTTGGAAAACTAAATGAAGTCTTGGATGATAATATCGTAGCCATCGAAGACCATGAAGATGATTCTATCGTACTCAATCATTTGAACGAAAAACGAAGTAGAGGTTTATTTCTTAAAAATACTTCATTTCGTTATGGTGGTCCGCATACGCCCTTGATTCTGAAAAATCTCAATATGGTAATTCCCGAAGGAAAAGTTACTGCCATTGTAGGTACGAGTGGCTCAGGGAAAACTACTTTGTTGAAACTACTCTTGAAATTCTATGGGCTTGCTGAGGGGGATATTTTTGTAAATGGCTCAAATCTGATGGATATTTCTGCCAAAGGCTGGCGAAATGAATGTGGAACCGTCATGCAAGATGGCTATATTTTCTCGGATACCATCGCCCGAAATATTGCAGTTGACGGTCAGAAAATTGATGAAGAACGCCTACTGGAAGCCGTCAGAGTGGCTAATTTGCAAGATTATCTCAAAAAACTCCCTTTGGGATTTGCCACCAAAATTGGAAATTCAGGAGCAGGATTGAGCGGTGGGCAACGCCAAAGAATTTTCATTGCTCGTGCTGTTTACAAAAATCCGAAATACATATTTTTTGACGAAGCCACCAGTGCCTTAGATGCTAATAATGAGCGAGTTATCATGGAAAACTTGGATAGATTCTTTCAAGGAAGAACCGTAGTTGTGATTGCCCATAGACTAAGCACTGTCAAAAATGCTGACCAAATTATAGTTCTCGAAAATGGTGAAATCAAAGAAGTAGGTACGCATAAACAATTGACTACCCAACGAGGATTTTATTTTGAATTAGTAAAAAATCAATTAGAATTAGCAGCTTAAATAATTAATAATTAACAGATAATAGTTGATAAAGAAACGGATAAAACTATTATCTATTCAATATCACCTTTTCTTTAAAACAATGCCCGAACACGTCTTACATATTCCAGAACGTAGCGATGAGATGCAAGAAATCATTGGCTATGTACCTCATTGGGTCATTCGTTGGGGCGTATCTATAATTCTTATTTCATTAACAATAATCCTACTGACTTCTGTTATGGTGCGTTATCCAGATACCCTCACAGCGAAGGCTCTTATCAATGCTCGTGAACAACCCCAACGAATCACATGGTACACCACAGACCCGGAAGTTACTTATGAATCCAAGGTAAAAGATGCACAAAATGTTAAATTGGGAGATACTCTCGTAATAGAAAATGACCATAAAACTCATAATATCACCCCCTTGTTCTCCAAAGTATCAGGCAGGACTTACTTATTAAAAGGAGTTGAAAATAAACCTAAAGCATGGATGCTACTGGTTGTGCCGAAGGTGGTTAATTTTGAAGTTCAATTACGCTTACCAATTTATGGAGCAGGCAAAGTCAAAAAAGGGCAAAAAGTTTTGG
>JANPIG010000044.1:0-4074 GCA_031424875.1 Cytophagales bacterium | reverse complement strand
TTAAAAATGGTAAAAGATACCTCACAGCCGAATGCCGATAACCAGTAGCCGACAGCCCGAACAAAATATGATAAACGAACAGGAATTAGTCAAAGCCTGCCAAAATAATGACCGCAAAGCCCAAACAGCCTTTTATAATCTATATAAAGGCAAATTGATGGGGGTTTGTCGGCGTTATACTCGCACGCCCGACGAAGCTGAAGACATTTATCAAGAAGCATTTGTTAAGATTTTCAACAATATTCAATCTCTCGAAAAGGTAGGTGCGGTGGGGGCTTGGGTACGCAAAACCGTAATTCACACCGCCATCAATTATTACCATGCAAATCTGAAATTTCAGAATAATACCGATTATGACAATATTTTACTAAGCAATGATGATTATCCCAATGTGTTGGCAGGTCTTTCTAATGAAGAATTGCTAACACTTATCAACCAACTGCCCGATGGCTACCGCATGGTCTTTAACCTCTACGTAATAGATGGTTATAGTCACGCTGAAATCGCTGAGTTGTTGGGAGTCAGTGAGAATACCTCAAAATCACAGCTCTCACGGGCAAAGGAACTGCTTAGGAAGCAATTAAAACCAATGGGAATTATCAGCTATGAACGCAATTAACGACAATAATGACCCTTTTGAGGATATTTTCCAAAATAGGTTTGCTGATTTTGAATCAGAACCCAACGAACTTCTTTGGAACAGAATTGAGCCCCAACTCCCTGTGAATCCCACAAGGCGGTTTCCATATTGGCAAATTTCTGCGGTGATTTTAGGACTTTTTTTGGGTGGAACTTATTTTACTCGAAAGGAGAAATCAAATATGGTATATAACTCTGCGAATATAGCGAAAGCGGTAAAAAATCCTTCTATGAGTTCGTCTGAAAATTCAATCTCTAAAAAGTTGGAAACTTTAGAGAAATTTTCACCAAATTCTTCTGTAGAGAATAAGGGAACGCATAATAAAGCACTTTCACAAGTAGAAGAACTGTCAACTTTTCAAAAAAAATTCATAAAGAATGGTAAGACGATTTCAAAAGTAGAAAACCTTCCAATTTCCCAAAATTTTGAAACCTTTGGGAAATTATCGCAAACAACATCACAAGACGAAAATCCAATAATCAACAAAAATAATTTTTCTGATAACTCATTAAACCCTTCAAACTTTCAACAATCTAATCTAATAAATACCACAAAATCTATATTTGAACCGAATAATAAAAATTTGGATGGTTTAAGTTATACAACCATTATATTTGATTCGAAAAACGAATCAAATTATAGCAATACAAATATTGTTGAAAAGAAGATAAATTTGTCAATTGTACAGGCAAAGTCTTACGGATTATTGACAAATCATTTCAAAACAGTAAAACTAAAATTTGTTACAGTTCCGAAGGAGGAAGTGTATTATAAGGAAAGAAAACCGCTCGAATTTTATGCCAGTGCGATGCCTTTGCTCAATTATTACACCATCACGCCTAATGGTAATGATGCTAACTTTGTGCATAATATTTCAGTAAATGATGACGGAGATAGAGTTGGCTTTTATACGCAAGCAGGGTTAGTTTTTACGCTTTCAGATAGATTGAAACTCCGCACTGGTCTTACCTATACTAAGACCAATCATAGCATTAGCTATCGAGTTAGAACGGACTCTTTAGTTGTACAACCTGCTGATAATAAAGGAGTTGATATAAGTTTTGCAGATTTAAACAAGACTTATTCTCAGTCGGCAAATTATTTAGGCACAAAGATTGATATACAATATGCGTTCCTTCAAGGTGAGGCACTTACGCATTATGTAAGTATAGGTGGAGAGGCAGCATACAGATTAAATGGCAATCATGAATTGAATGGTTTTGCCAATTTTGCATACGGAATAACACGACAAATCGGCGACAATGCTTATATTTTCATAGAACCAACTTTTAGTTATTCTTTAAATCAACAGAGCGATAATAATTCACTGTTATTAGTAAAACCAAACAAGATAGGCTTCAACATTGGAGTTAATTTTAAAATAAAATAAATGTTTTAAATCATGAAAAACTTACTAAGTTTTTGTTGGAAAATAGCTGCATGTGTAGCATTGATATTTATTGGCTTAACAATAGCCATTTTTGATGGTGACGTTCATAAGATGTAAGAAATTTGTACTTACTCAAAATTAGGGGAGTCTATTGATTTAGACTGCCCTTTTTTTTACAAAATTATATAGCAAACCACAATTTTGACCGATCAATACCTATGTTCCCCTAATAATAAAATCATTATACACTTTGACTTGACAGTTTGGCATAAATTATTTAATTTTATTTAGTTAAAAATTAAAATCATCAATTACATGAAAAAAATATTTCACTTCTCATTAATATTAGTATTTGTTTTAGTTCAAAAAGCTAATGCTCAAGGGCCAGTTGGTTTTCCGCAGGGAATTATAGTGGGACCCTCCTCAGCATCATTGACACTCCCAGCAGGGTACACGATGGCAGTGGGAGGCGGTGTAATTACTGAAAAAGTTCGTGTAGCAACCACAGGGACAACATTTTGGGCAGATTTTGTGTTTGATAAAAATTACAAACTTCGTACATTGAGTGAAGTAGCTGAGTATATCAAATTGAACAAGCATTTGCCAGATGTACCATCAACAGCTGATGTAAATAAAGATGGTATTGACCTTGCTCAAACACAAGCAATTCTTTTGCAAAAAGTTGAAGAATTGACACTTTACGTAATTGAGCAAAACAAAAAAATAGACCGTTTGGAGAAGAAAGTAAAGAAATTATCGAAGAAATAAATATGTCTAAATATTCAAAAAGGTGGTTTTTCTTGTGAATAACCACCTTTTTTCGTTATGTATAATTATAAAATATTATCAAAATCCAACATTGAAAATATCAGATTGTTAAAATGAATCTGTTTGAGTATGTAAAATTAATTTGCACCTTTATGATAGTAATAAGTTATTATAATTTGAATTTGTAGGTGGTAAAGTTGATTGAATATCAACCAATCATTAGTAAATAATAATCACTTACCAATAACTAATTGCTCCTAAAAGTACTCATAATGGTAAGTTTTATTTTGCTTTTTTATGAATAAATAATACTTTTGCAGTAAAATTGTAGAACAGTATAGAACACTCAATAAAGTCCTTAAATTTGTATCACATTAAAAATTAACAATAAAATTTAGAAAAAATGGCAAATATCACGTTGGGAGACAAAGAATATTTCTCAGGAATTGGTAAAATTGAATTTGAAGGTAGAGAGTCTGACAATCCGATGGCATTTAAATGGTACGATGAAAACCGTATAGTGGGTGGCAAGACTATGAAAAACCATTTGCGTTTTGCAACAGCTTATTGGCACACTTTCTGTGGAACCGGTGCTGACCCTTTTGGACCAGGCACTAAAAATTTTCCTTGGGATGTACAGGCCAACGCAGTAGCCAGAGCAAAAGATAAAATGGATGCCGCTTTTGAATTTATGACAAAATTAGGTACACCATACTATTGTTTCCACGATATTGATTTGGTTGATGGAGGAGATTCATTATCAGAATATGAAAGTAACTTGAGTGCTATTGTGGATTACGCCAAGCCAAAACAAGCGGCAAGTGGCATAAAATTATTATGGGGAACTGCCAACGTATTCTCGAACCCGAAGTATATGAATGGTGCTTCAACTAACCCAGATTTCAACGTATTGGCTCATGCAGGTACGCAAGTGAAATGTGCTATTGATGCTACAATTGCCTTGGGCGGAGAGAATTATGTGTTCTGGGGAGGTCGTGAGGGATATATGTCATTGTTGAATACTGATATGAAACGTGAAGTGGCTCACTTGGGTCGTTTCTTGACGATGGCTCGTGATTATGCTCGCAAAAATGGTTTTAAAGGTAAGTTTTTTATTGAACCTAAACCCTGTGAGCCTACAAAACACCAGTATGATTTTGATGCTGCAACGGTGATTGGTTTCTTGAAAGAATACGGTTTAGAGAATGATTTTATGCTGAACTTGGAAGTAAATCATGCTACTTTGGCGGGACACACTTTCCAGCACGAAATGCAA
>JANPIG010000043.1:0-5084 GCA_031424875.1 Cytophagales bacterium | reverse complement strand
TATGGTCGAGGTCAAAAAAAATGTGTTTGTAGGTCATATCGAGTTTAATTTTATGCAATTTAGGGCTGATTTTTGTTAAGCAATCAATAATTTATACTTTTGTAAAACAAATATTTTGGATGTTTGTTGTTCGATGTTCGATGTTGGTTTCTAAAAACCACTATGTCACATGCCGAACATCAAATATCGAAAACCGAACATCGAAAAAAAACATGGCAAAGCAACAACAACAACCAGAGGAGAATCAAATAAATGTAGAATTATCAGAAGATATGGCTGAGGGAGAATATGTAAATTTAGCCATGATTGCACATTCGCAGAGTGAATTTGTAATAGATTTTATCAAAATGATGCCTGGGCTTCCAAAAGCACGAGTGAAATCAAGAGTTATTATCACACCCGACCATGCCTATCGTTTATTGAATGCCTTGAAGGAAAATATTCAACGTTATGAAGAGGCTTACGGTGCTATTGCTGAAGATCAAGGGCAGATAGGCTTCCAGTTCCCAATGCCTTATCGTGGACCAATTGGCGAAGCATAATTTCAAAAGAATAATTTTAACCCATAATGAAATAAATTTATTTCATTATGGGTTAAAATTTTAAAACAGATTTACTGTGAAATATAAAATTAATCTTTTTGGGATAACTAAAGATATTGTGGGCAACAATATTACTGAAATAGAATTGAGTCAATTGTCTGATGTTCAGACAGTTCTGGGGAAATTAAAAGAAGATTTTCCCAAGTTAAAAGAAATAAAATCTTTATTAGTGGCCGTTAATAGTGAGTATGCTGAAGGAGATTTATTATTAACTGAGACTGATGAAATTGCTTTGATTCCGCCTGTAAGTGGTGGATAATTACCAAGATTTTCTAACACCAAAAGATAGTCCAAGTACATTCTCGTACACATCGCCCGTATCAAACCCTAAGTTTGTAACCAAGTACGAACCATTGAACAATTTAATGGGTGTAAGCGTATTAATACCCAAAGAAAATTGGCGAGAAGGCGTATTTAAGTCCTTGATATAATGATTAGCATAACTCATTTTCAGTTGATATTGAATGTGTCGAGAAGTTAAAGTTCCTTTCATACCTACATGGAAAGCTACAAGATTCGATAAAAGTGCTAATTGGTCATAATCAGTCGGTAGCTTTCCTTTGTAATCTTTTCTGGGCAAAATAAATGGTGTACTTATAGTTTTACCTTTATAAACAAATCCATCCGAATATTCTCCATGATTAAAATAGCTATCATCTGCTTCCCAACGTTCTGCAGGTAATCCCAATAACTTAAAAAAACCAGTAATGTATCTTGATTGATTCATGGTATAAATCATTTCTGCTACAAATTCTTTCATTTTTTTATTCTTGAAATTGGTGATTTTTATGCCATATAAGCCATCTTCACCCTCTGTAACTCCAGAGTTTGTGGCTAAATATTCAAAAGGAGCTTGTTTATAAATAAATGCTCGCCTTTTTTTTCCAGTGATTTCAAAACCTAAATCAAAAGCCCCGGAATGATTGCCAAATTGATATAAAAGGTCATTCACATTATATTGTGATAAATCAACTCCTTTAAGCCACGGTTGATTTTTTATAGGAATAACAACAGATATATAAGCAGGAAATCCACGAGAATAAACATTTTTTGTACCATCAGGAAATGTTTGTTCGCCACTCCATTGCACATTATGCGTAATTCCGCCATAGAATTTAAACTTTGCTTTGGGTCTTCCTAGTCTGGCATAAAATGTTTTTTGATGCAAAAAATAATCCTTGACTATGCCCTCATTATCAAACCAACCGTGGGCGTAACTTACTTTTACGGCAAAAAGTCCTTTAAAAGCAATATTTACAAAATTAGGCGTACCAAACTGTACTTTGGGCATAGGTAAAGCGTTGCTCGACCATGTGATAGGTCCCGTTCCTAAACCCGAAGAATCAGAAAGCCCAATCACTTCTTGTCTTCTTCCTCCCCAAACTTCAAAAATGCCCACTTTTGCTTTTAAGTAAGCTTCTGGTAATAAAAAATCTATTCCTTTTTCGTTGATATTTATAATGGGTCTTATGCCATATCCCCAAGCATATTTTTTTAATACATTATTTTTCTTGGTGTATTGCTGATAGAATCCACCTTGGAGCATAAGATTTTGTCCAGTATTTGGCACAACACCCAATGAATTGCTTCTAAGCCAAAAAGGGGTTTGAGAGCTACTGGAAAGCATCATTCCAGACTCAATGAAGGTTTTCCTTTCTGTAACAAGCGTATCTTGTGCTTGAGAAAAAGATGAGAAAAATAGTAAAGAGTAGAAAAATAATACTGTATTAATCTTATTTGCTTTCATAAAAATTGGGAATATTGTTTCAACAGTAGTATGCTCATTACAAAAATAAGGTTTTTTATTGAGGAATTATACTTTAATAGGAATCTCTGGTACTTTGGAACAAAATCATTAAATTGTTATTATAAAAGATTTGCAAGTTTACCTGAAATTTCCCTAATTTTGCTAACAGAAAAATAACCCACCCATAATTATAACTTAATCAAGATTTATTGCGAAAATTTACTGAACCCTCATAGAATTCGATTGGTTTACGGAACTTTATTCCTCAAAAATTAAGTTCTTTCAATTCAAAAATCACAAACAAGGTCATGTCTGACGCAATTAAGCACGAGTGTGGAATCGCACTTATCCGTCTTCGGAAAGATTATCAGTATTACATCAATAAATACAATACGCCTCTTTATGGCTTAAATAAATTGTATTTAATGATGGAAAAACAAGTGAATCGAGGGCAAGACGGAGCAGGTGTTGCTAATATAAAAATTGATGTGCCTGCAGGGCATCGCTACATTAGTCGTTATCGTTCGGTCGAACAAAATGCCGTGCCTGATATTTTCAGGAAAATCCACAAGAAATTTCAAAAAGCCCTTAAGGGAAATAAGGAACATTCAAAAGATGCGAATTGGATTCAAGAAAATGTGGCTTTTTCAGGCGAGGTTCTCTTGGGACATTTGCGCTACGGAACGCATGGGCAAAACGAAATTGAAAATTGCCACCCCATGCTCAGGCAAAGCAATTGGCGTTCTCGAAACTTAGTAATGGCAGGAAATTTCAACATGACTAATGTGGATGAACTGTTCGATAAATTGGTTTCGCTGGGACAACATCCCAAAGAAAGAGTAGATACCGTGACGGTGATGGAAAAAATTGGCCACTTTTTGGACGAGGAAAACCAACGCCAATTTGATTATTTTAAAAGCGAATATCAAAATCCACAATTGTCGGATATTATTGAAGAGAATATTGATTTACAAAGGGTTTTACAGCGTTCGTGCCGAGATTTTGACGGCGGATATGCTATGTGTGGACTCACAGGCTACGGAGCGTCTTTTGTGGCAAGAGACCCAGCAGGAATCAGACCAGCCTTTTATTATGCTGATGATGAAGTGGTAGTAGTAGCTTCTGAAAAACAGGCAATTAAGACCAGTTTTAACTGTAACTATGATGAAATTAAAGAAGTGAAACCTGGTTATGCGTTGATAATTAACAAGGATGGAAGTTATTCGGAAAAGCAATTTATTGAACCTATCCAAAGAAAATCTTGTAGTTTTGAACGCATTTATTTCTCACGAGCTTCTGACCCCAATATATACGCTGAACGTAAGCAATTGGGACGTTTAGTAATTCCACAAGTCCTTCAAGAGGTTGATTATGACCTAAAAAATACGGTGTTTTCGTATATTCCCAATACAGCCGAAACTGCCTTTTTGGGTATGATTGAAGGATTGGAAGACCATTTAGCTAAAGAACGTAAAAGGGCTATTTTGGAGGGTATTTTGTTTGAAAAAGATCTTGAAGATTTATTAACTTTCCGTCCGAGAGTAGAGAAATTAATCTCGAAAGATGTCAAACTGCGTACATTCATCACCAACGATGCCGACCGTAATGATATGGTTGCTCATGTGTATGACACGACTTTTGAAGTGATTAAAAAAGGAGTGGATAATGTGGTGTTGATTGATGACTCTATTGTAAGAGGAACTACGCTAGAACGCTCAATTATTACCTTATTGGACAAATTGGGACCGAAGAAAATAGTGATTGTATCATCTGCTCCCCAAATTCGCTATCCAGATTGTTACGGAATAGATATGTCGAGAATGAAAGAATTTGTGGCTTTCCGTGCGGCTTATGAGTTGTTGATAGAAAGAAATTTAGATGAAATTTTAGAAGATACCTTGGGTCGATGCTTGGCTGCGATCGAAATGGGAACTGCCACGAATGAAAACTATGTGAAAGCCATTTACGAACCTTTCACTACTGAAGAAATTTCTGAGAAAATTGCTGATTTAGTAAAGCCTAAAAATCTAAAGGCAGAATTGTCAATCATTTATCAAACGGTTGAAAATTTGAACAAATCTTGTCCTAATGATACAGGAGACTGGTATTTTACAGGAAATTATCCCACGCCTGGAGGTAATAAAGTGGTAAATACAGCCTTCGTAAACTTTATGAAGGGCGTTGAGATTAGAGCGTATTAGTATTAGTTGATAATTGATAGAGAATAACTAATAATTGAAAAATAGTCCAAAAATTAATGAGATTTTTGGACTATTTTTCATTAAAAAGATCAGAATCTTTCATTTTAAAAAACTATTAATTGTTAATTATTAACTACAAAATCGCCTTCACCATCCTATCTCTCCCAAACATATCTTTTACCACTTCCACACTCCTAAAGCCTTGATTCCAAAATATTTCTGCAGTTTCTAAACCAAAAGCCTGATTAATTTCTACAATACATATACCCTTATCAACCAAATTTTTAGAAGCAAATTCTGCAATTTTTTGATAGAAAAGTAAAGGGGCATTATCTTCTACAAAAAGTGCTAAATGTGGTTCATATTCCAAAACATTTCTTTGCATTTCAGCTTTTTCAGAGTTCATCACGTAGGGAGGATTGCTGACAATTACGGTAAACGGTAAACGGTGAATGGTGAACGGTTCAAGAATATTTACTTTTTCAAAAATTACATTTGCCTTATTTCGTGCTGCATTTTCTTTAGCAATTATTA
>JANPIG010000042.1:0-1736 GCA_031424875.1 Cytophagales bacterium | reverse complement strand
CGTACGACGAACCCAGATGTCTTTACTCAACCACATCGTTTTTGAAACACCTGCCGTATTACCAAAGGGGGCAAGCCCTTTTTTCCATTGAGTATCGTCAAAATTTAAATTTTCCCAACCTTTATTTGGAGTAGATTCTGTATATGAAGATACGTAATTTACCTCATCTGAAGCAGATAAAATATTTTTATAGCTTTCAGATTTTTCACCCATGAATCTATATATTTGTCCATCAACCTTTGCGATTCCTATCAAAGAATGGTCTATACCCGTCCAATGTTTTGTTGAAGAAGCATTTAATTTATCAGTATTAGACCAAATACTAAAATAGGGATCATGGGTAACAAGTGGATAAGCAGGAGCTTTGAAATTTTGAGCGGATGATAATAATACTTGTAATAAACAGATAGTTACAAAGGTAATTTTCTTCATTTTTGTGTTTCTTTTTTAACTACATTTTTAGCATATATAAGAAAATGCGGGGTCAATAATAACCCCGCCTTCTTTTACTATACCCAATCTTTATTATTAAATTGACGTGTTGAATTGTTGTTCTATCTTCAGCATTGAATTGTATAAAACAGCAATTTTAGAATTGAGTACAAATTTAGCATTTTCATTTTTTTTACTTGATTCAAAAAATAACATTATATCTACAAAATGTTACATTTTAAAAAGTGACTGTAATATTTTATTACCTTTACAATTCACGAAAACCATAAAATCGTTGCCCTATTTTGATGAGTATTCACAAAAAAAAACTTCTTTTCCAAACAGTTATTTTACTGTTTTTTTATGCTTATTCCTCAAAAGCACAATCTTATTTTTTCAAGCATTTTCAAGTTGAAAATGGGCTTTCCAATAACGCCATTTATTGTAGTACACAGGATAAAAACGGTTTTATGTGGTTTGGGTCTAGGGATGGGCTGAACCGTTTTGATGGTTATCACTTCAAAACTTATAAGGTATCGGATAAAAAAAACACTCTTAATCCTGATCTGATATACGCTATAACATCCGATAAAAAGGGGACGTTGTGGGTAGGCAGTTCTAAGGGGCTATATTATTTTGATTCGCAAAAGGAAAGTTTAGTGGCTCTCATTGATACATTGAAAGACATCAATTCAATTCAGATTGATAATCAAAATCAGATTTGGTTTATTTCGTATTTTACGTTGTGTCGATACAATCCTCAAAATCAAAAGCTTACTATATTTCCCACTTCTAAATTTTTTCGGGCTTCCTCAATTTCATTAGATGATAGTGGGCAAATTTGGGTTGCTACACGAGATGGTTTTATTCAAAAATTTAATCCTAAAACCCAGCAATTCAAGGCTTACGATGTGTTTTTTAAATCTGGAAAAGTGTCTTCTAAGTTAATTCAGACTATATTTTGTACTGGTAAAAAAGTTTATATTGGCACTGTTAATCAAGGTTTGAAAGCATTTGATATACAAACGGAAACGTATAAAGATGTACTTGTTTTTAATGATGCCAACAACGTTATTCATGTACGTGATATAAAACAATTTGCTGAAGATGAGTTATGGCTTGCCACAGAAACGGGAATTTATATCATTAATCCCATTACAAATCAATTTGTAAACTTAAAAAAGAAATTTCTTGACCCTTTTTCGCTCACTGACAATGCCATATATACGTTATGTAAGGATAACGAAGGAGGAATCTGGGCGGGTACATTTTTCGGAGGAGTAAATTATTATTCCAAAAGAAAT
>JANPIG010000041.1:0-1283 GCA_031424875.1 Cytophagales bacterium | reverse complement strand
GGGCAATGCTGGGGAAAACTTGCACGCCTTAGATGCAGGTTTCTCATGTGTACCACCCGTAGCAAAGCCAACAGGTATTACTGGCGATATTAAAATTTGTGACCCAATATCAACCTATACTTTGCCCGCTGCCAAAACGGGTGCAGACCCAGAAACTTGGACTGTTATCACTTCTGCTGCCAACCCTGCCGCAACAATTACCTCAGCAGGTGTAGTTTCGGGAATGATTACCAACGGAAAATATACTTTTGTATTAACCAACAATAATACTGGTTGTACTGATACAGTTTCAATTGTTCGTTCAGCTATTCCGATGGCTGGAGGAGGTAAATCAATTTGTTCTCCCGCAACTACTTCATCAGTTAATGCAGCTGTTGGTACGCAGGTTTGGTCAGTAGTTTCTCAACCAGTAGGAGCAAACGCAGTAATTGCGGCAAATGGTAATATTTCTGCCATGTCCAAAGACGGAGTTTATACTTTCAGAATCACGGAAGGAACTTGCTTTGATGAAGTACAAGTAACCAGAAAAGCAAAACCAAATGCAGGAGGAGATATAACAATTTGTTCTCCTACATCAACTGCTCAATTCGCAGACCAAGGTACTGCAGTATGGGGAGTTGTAGCGAACCCTGCCAATCCTTCAGCTGCCATTATTGATGCTTTCGGAGAAGTTACTGGCATGACAAATACGGGCGAATATCAATTTGTGCTTACTTCGGTGGGTTGTACTGATACCGTAAAAGTTATTAAGAAAGCAGGAATTACTGTAACAGTTACCGATACGATTAGAACTTGTATTGGGGGTAATTTTACGATTATTACAACCTCAGATGCAGGGGCGGGAGCAACTTACTCTTGGAAAGGACCCAACGGTTTTACTTCCTCACAGAAAGATGCAACTTTGGCAAACTTGGTATTGAACAGTATGGGAGTTTATACGTTAAATGTTACTTCAACTACTGGATGTAGTGCAACAGCTACTTCTAAGATAATGTTAAGTGATATTTCAGTATCATTGATTGCGGGTAAACTAAATTATTGTGTAGGGGAAACAATCATATTAAGGACTTTTAATCCCGAACCTGGTTATACTTATGACTGGACTGGACCCAATGGTTTTACTTCCATGAATACTTTAAATATTTCACGACCTACAACTCCTGATAAATCGCAAGCTGGGTTGTATAGTATGTTGATTACTTCTCCAAACGGATGTAAAGCAGTTACGTCTATTAATATTACGATCACTGAATGTTTAAGTATTGGAAATTTAGTTTGGGATG
>JANPIG010000040.1:0-1374 GCA_031424875.1 Cytophagales bacterium | reverse complement strand
ATTTTTATCATCGCTGATTTTCTTAGTATTTTATTGTTGTACGTGCTTGGACTGCCTATGATTCTCTGGATTATTTATAGCTTAGTGTCCATGATTGGCGGGATTGTTTATTTCATTTATCGGAATAAAAAGTATGGTAGTAAGGGTTTATTGGACGTAAAAATGAGAGGATTTACGCCCAAAAGTATCAGTAAATAGTCTTAAAAACTTAATCAAAATGTCTCAATTTTCAGCACTTCATCCTTACGAAATCCTTGATGATGGCTTACAGCTTTCTCATAATGGGGATATTTCCTATACTTATGAGTTGAAGTTGCCACCAGTATATTCGTTGCGGGATAATGAATTTGATAGCTTGATAGATTTATGGACTCGTGCTTTGAGTATGTTACCCATAGGGTATGTGATACAAAAATTAGATTGGTTTTATTTGGCAAAATATTCTCGGACTGTGGCAAAAGGTAGTCCAGAACTTTTGGAGATTTCGACGGATATGATGTTTTATAATCGTCCTTTTCTGAATCATAAATGTTTTCTGACCATTACCAAAGTCTATAAATCTGACAATCAGAGTAATATCACCATTTTTAATCGTAATGGAAATGTGCCTTCGGTTTTGAAAGATAGAAAATATGTGAAGAATTTAGCTTTGGATTGTAACAGTTTTATAGCAACGATTTTGCAAAATAATCTGATTGAAGTCGTGAATTATGAGGGTTTGAAAGGCTCAAAATCACCGCTTAATGCTATGAAATTGAGCAATTATGAGCATGAATTATCGCTCTACTCTAATTTTGGAAACCTGTCTTTCATGGATAAACACATTGCCAATCATGATTATTCACATGATTTTAAGGTTGGAGCAAAGAATGTGGCGGTTTTTCCTTTGCAGGATATGGACGATTTCCCTACCCATATTTCTACGGCTTATCGCCACGCTAAACTGAGTACGAAGTCCTCAAATTTTCATTTATCGGCGGTTTTTCCGATTGCTATGGGCTTAAATTGTAATCATTTATACAGTCAGGTTTTCAAAACGGTTGATAAAGATTTAACCATCAAAAAACTTCAAAAAGGGATTAATGAAAAATCTTCCTTGGCTTTTTATTCACAGGCTAATGCTCTGAACGCCAGCACACAAGAGGCTTTTTTGAAGAATATTTTAGAGGAAAATTTACAGCCCATTCAGTTTCACGGCTCTTTGATTATTTGGGAAAATGATGCCAATAAATTAGAAACCAATGCGGGTTTAGTTTCAACGGCTCTCCCTGAAATTGGTTTTCGGAAAGTGGAAATGAGAACCTTGAACGGACCAGGTTATTTCTGGACGGCAATGCCTTCAAATGCTGGCTATATTCCTGATGATTGTTTCAT
>JANPIG010000039.1:0-1907 GCA_031424875.1 Cytophagales bacterium | reverse complement strand
TTTTGTGGGTGATTTTGATGGAACAACATTTACACCACAAAAACAAAATGAAGTACTTTATGTAGAAGAAGGGAAGGATTTTTATGCCGCCATTCCCTTTTATAATCGCCCAAAATCACAACCTCATCCAATCATTATGGGCTGGGTAAACAATTGGGCGTATGCCAATGATGTGCCAACTGAAACATGGAGAGGCGGATTTTCAATGCCCAGAAAATTATCGCTTTTTCAACAAGATGGAATTTATCAATTAAAACAAACGCCCATCGTTTCGGACAATATTTTTACGGAGAAATTAACATTGCAACCAAATGAAAAAATCAATGCTCAAACAATTGCATTGAAAGATAATTTGTATCGTTTAGTCTTGAATATCAAGTTGTTATCCTCAAAAGGCTTTGCATTAAACTTACTAAAAAATGGCGATGAAAAGAGTGTTTTATCTTATGACGTAGCCACCGAAACATTATCTTTCGACCGCACAAATTCTGGGAAAACAGATTTCAATGAGCGATTCAAAAGTATTGAATCTATGCAAATAAAACCTAAAAATGGACAATTGAAATTAGATATTTTGGTGGATAAATCAATTGTAGAAATCTATGCGAATGATGGCGAGAAAGTTTTGACTGACTTGGTTTTCCCAATAAAAGAGAAAGGAAATGTTGAGATAATTTGGAAGTAATTTCAAAGAAGAACAATCTGGAGCGCATTTATGGTCAGAAAACTATAATTTTTTGGTATTTTGATAAACTGTATATTTTCGGCAAATTGTTATAAAAACCTAATAGACAATCGGTGTAGAAATTAATGCGAGTTTGCTCAGATCGATTTCGTTTGGACATTTTTTTTGAAAGGACTTTTCTTACAAAATAAACCATCCTTAAAACTAAATAATAAGTAACCGTAAAACCATTCAAAAGAATGAATTAAGTTATATGTTAAGCCCGTAACCAACCTTCACTTTATCCATCACAACGTGGGTGTAAAAGTGTTTAAGGTTGGGATTATCCATCAGATATCTTTTGGAAAATTCTTCAAAATGTTGCATATCTATGGTATTTACAATCAATACAAAGTCGTAAGTATCAGTCACATAATAGCATTGCATCACCTCTGGACACTCATTCATGGCAGTTTTGAAATTGTCAATTGCTTTGGAGCTGCCCACCTCTAAAATTACATCCACCACGCAGGTAATACCCATGCCGAAAGCTCGTGGAGAAATTATAGAAACATCAGCCTCAATCATTCTGTCATCACGAAGCCTTTTAAGTCTCCGTTGAACAGCACTTGTACTCAGACTTACCATTAAGCCCAACTCTTCGGCAGTAATTTTATTATTGTGTGCAAAACCCTATGCAACTTTTTGTCGAACTCATCTAATGCTTGCATAATTTACCCGTTATTTTGCGTAAAGTTAATCATAATGTGCAAGTTTGATATTTTTTTGCCCAAACTACCCAAACTTTTGAAACTAATTTTGTGAAGTATTTAAAGATAAACAAAATAAAAAAATGAATCCAATATTCACAAATGAACAGATTTTGGCTTTCAGAAATGATACTGAGGGCTGTAAAAATGTAATTCATCTCAATAATGCAGGCTCAGGATTAATGCCTAATGTGGTAACGAAAGTGCAACTCGATCACATAAAGTTAGAATCTGAAATTGGGGGATATGAAGCGGCCGCATTAATGGCATCAGAGGTACAAAATTTTTATATTCAATGTGCCACACTATTTAATTGCAAGCCTTCAAATATTGCTTTTACTGCAAGTGCAACAGATGCTTATACAAGGGCATTATCATCAATTCCGTTTAAAGAAGGCGATGTAATTCTTACAGACAATGATGATTTTGTTTCCAATCAAATTCAATTTTTATCGTTGCAAAAACGCTTAGGA
>JANPIG010000038.1:0-1383 GCA_031424875.1 Cytophagales bacterium | reverse complement strand
TGTGAATTGTTTGAGCAAAACGATTTTGTCAGAATTACTAAGTCTTACCTCATCAACTTGAATTATTTAAAAGAAGTAGAAAAATTAGGTGAGTTGACCGTCATCATGCATTCAGGACAACGAATTGAGATTTCGAGAAGGAGAAAAAGTCTATTTAATCAGAATTTTAAAGCCTTCAAACAAAGAAAATAAATGTAGTTATTACGTAACATGGGATTTACGCATCCAGACTTTTTCCCATGAATCGAGAACCTACGAGAGGAGTTCTCGTGCTACAAGAAAGATAAACTATTTTAGTGGTTAGGTGAATAACATACAGCTCCCTGAAAATTTCGGGGAGCTGTTTTTCTGTTTAGAAAAGTTTCAATCCTAACGTTACTTGCCACAAATTACCTTTTTGTGAGAAGTTAACTTTGTTCATTAGATTATCTTTGAAGTCACCACTTGAAATGTCTGAAAGGCTGCCTTCATAGCGTAAATCAAGACAAAATGATCCTATATCTACTCCTGCTCCTGCTTGATAACCGTAAGAAGCATTTTTGAAGGATTCTCCTACATTGCTGGAATATTTTTTAAGTTCATCATCCAATCCTTTATCCGATATTTTAAAAGAAGCTACTGGGCCTGCATTTAATCTGAGGGGTCCAAACTTAAAACCAATTAATAAAGGGACATCAAGATTGTTGTATTCGATAGCCACGGTTTGACTGGTACTACCATTCTGAGGTAACACATTTATGCTACCTCCTTTTGCCGAAAAAATTATTTCAGGTTGAAGAAAAATCTTCGTTCCGATTCGAGCAAAAACTCCTCCAACATAGCCTGTTTTAGTATCCAAGCTTTGCCTAATATTAACACCTACAGATTGTTGAGAGTCAGTTTTTAACTGAGAGAAATTTACCCCACCTCTGATTCCGAGCGTAAATTGTGCGTGGCTATTATTTAATTTTCCCATTAATAAAATAGCCAAGAGGATAAACATTTGTTTTTTCATGTCGTAAAGATTTTTAGATTTATTTCCCAAGATAACGACAAAAAAGTACGTTTATTAAATTTAGGGTGAAATATTAAGTAAATGGTTAGAAAAAAGGGACAAAAAAATGCCATTGCAAGTGTATAGAATCAATCCGTACTATTGATGAGAAAGAGTTTGAATTCTTCTCCAATAATATTAAGGGTTGCTTCACTACCTTCGCAATGACAAGGGCTTACAGTACATATTCTTTAAACATTTATCTCTCCTACCATCTCTTCTGGTTTCACCCATTGGTCAAATTCTTCTGCTGTTAGGTAACCTAAAGCAATAGCTGTTTCTTTTAAAGTTGAGCCATTTTTATGAGCTGTTTGTGCAATCTCGGCAGATTTATAATAACCTATTTTAGT
>JANPIG010000037.1:0-3425 GCA_031424875.1 Cytophagales bacterium | reverse complement strand
CTTTGGAATCAGAAATTAAATTCAATTTTTTTTACTAATACAACCCCCTATTTACCCATTCCTCCGCCCACATTAACTAGCGATTGTAATGGTGTATCAAGTATTCAATTTGGGGTAAATAATTCATATTCAAGCACTTTATGGACGAATAATAATGCTGCTACTAACAACTTATCTAACTCTTTCGTCTATACGGCATCGTCGGGTGCATATAGAGTACGGGTAAAAGATGGATTAGGAAATACATTGATTTCTCCGCAAATAAGTGTTCCAAGTAATTTCTCAGGCCTAATCCCTATAACTTCAGTTTCTACAGGCTATTGGTATGATACCTCTACATGGTCGTGCAATAGAATACCTACTTCAATAGATGTGGTAACCATCAATACAGGGCATGAAGTAATTATAGGTAATGGATATACAGCACGGTTTAAAAATCTAATGCTTAAAGGTTTATTAAGGTTTTTTTCTACAGGTAATCTACAAAATCAATTACCCCCCGATGATGGAAATTGAGGCAATAACGTGATTCTTGAGTTCAAACACAGTAAATTTTGCTTTTTCCTGAAAATTAAGATAAAGACGTTTTTCAAGGTTTTTGATGCCTACACCTGAATCTGAAGGTTCATTTCTCAATTTACCTGTATTTGTTACGGTCAGAATAAAAATATTATTCGTAAGCATTTCTGTTTTGATATGAATTTCGCCGCCCGCTTTACATTTGCCAATTCCATGCTTAATGGCATTCTCTACCAGAAGCTGTAAAGACATTGGAGGGATTTTTACGGTTAATGTATTTTTATCAATATCAAAAGAATAATGCAAACGATTTTCATATCTTAATTTCTCCAAAAATAAATAATCTTTTACAAAATTAACTTCTGATTCCAGATTTACTAATTGTTCGCTTCCAATGGTCAAAGCCGATCGTAAGAGTTGTGAAAGTTCAGTGAGAGCATTTCGAGCAAGAGTTGGGTCTGAAATAGTGAGGGCTTTAATGCTATTGATAGCATTAAAGAGAAAGTGAGGATTTAACTGATTTTTAAGAATTGCTAATTCTGCCGATTTCAGTGAAGCCTCAGACTGCGCTAAGGCTAATTCTTTATACTGGCTGATGTAATTACTAATTAGCAAATGATAAACCAAAAACCAAAGTCCAACATAACGCATTGATTCAACAAAAAACTGGAAATAATCGTATGTTTCTAAGGGAATTCCTTGACTGGGTTTGCGATAACGTTGAAATCCAAAGTAATAATCCAATAAATAAATGGCCGCTCCTGTAATAATTACCCCTGAAATTCCATATAAAATAGAAGTTTTGCTGTCTCTGATTTTTTGGCTAAAAAAATGAGCGTAAAAATGCGTAAGCAAAATCCCAATTAAAAAACTAATAATCAAATAACTAAATTTGATTGTTGGATCATTGAAAAACTTGGTTGTTGGATAACGTAAAACGAATGTGGTAAACAACCACCACGATAATTGGACTGTCCAATAGACGTTAGGTGAAAAATATCTCATTTTAATAATGGCTGTAAGGATTTGAAAATATAAATGTACTGATATTATTTAGAAATAAAATTTTATTCAGTTCAAAAGTCAGCTCCAAAAAGAAATATACTATCCATCGAAAAATAAATGGAGCTTTACTGCATGTTTGATAAATATGACTCTATTTTAAGAATATAATTATGCAATAATTGACTTTTAACAAATCACATTCCTATCGTTTAATAAATTTCTTTTGATAAAACTTTTGATCAATTTTTACATTAATGATATAATTTCCAGCTGCCCAAGACTGTGTAATTATTTCTAAATCATTGTCTCCCACTACGCCATAAGTGTCCGAAAAATACACTCTTCTGCCTTGCATATCAAAAATTTCAATTAAAATAGCTTTGAAATCTTGGAGATTAAACCCTAAAGAAACTCTTTCTGTAGCTGGGTTTGGATAGACATTGAGTTCCTCACATTCAGCACATTGAGCGATATTTTTCACTTGGGTTTGTTTGCCTAAATTACTACAAACCATATTAACCTTGGCACTTGTGATTAAATAACTACTTTCTGGAATTTTGATTTTTAGGGTATGTTCACCATCTGAAAGGGATGGAAATTTAAAAGAAAATCCGTGTTTAGAATTGCCAAAATAGCGCTGAGATTCCGGATTTAAACTATCGGCAAAAGCAGTTTTTATCACTTTACCATCAAGTTGAACTTCATATTTCACGGCTTGGGGGAGATTACTTTTATTGACAATCCAACCATACCCGCCTTGGCAATCTGCTTTTTGTAATACGCCTTCATACTCGGCATTAATGCCAGAATTTTCACAAACAAAAGGGTCTTTAATAAAGTCTTCTTCAATGATTATCTCTACGGGTTGTCCCCCATTTTTAGCTGATATATTTTGCCATTCAGCCAAAGCTTTGCATCTGCCAGAGCCTTGAACACAACCACCATCGAACAAAAATTCTGATAGCTTTAGGTTCAGCTTTCCCTTCTGATTTACTTGAATAGGAGTTTTGTTATCCAGCCATTTGTTTTTAACTACTTCAACCCATTTGCCAGAATTCTCAATAATCTGCATCAAATTCTTACCTTTGACATTCGGAAAAATGGCTACCATTTTTGCCCCATGTATAAAAGATTGGTCAATTTGCTTAAAATGTTCACTGGCATATACCTCCGATTCTGTATGACTCGTCAAAAGTTCTTTTACCTCTGCTTCATTCATTATCCATTTATTAGGCATATTACTCCGAATAAAATCCATAGAAAAGCGATGATTATACGGGAGTGCATCGTTAACTTTTATGCCGTCTGTTCCTTCTCCTAAATCTTGAAAAGCCATGGTTCCACGTCTGACAGCTAAGTCATCGAAAACAGAGCCAAAATCATTAATAAATTTGAAAGGACGATTAACTTTTACGGATTTTACAGTCTGCATAAATTCATTATTGAAACGTTTCAACATAAAATGTCGAAAATTATACCAATCTCTACCATCTTGATTTTCAAAGGAATACTGAAAATAGGTGCTATATTTTGGATTAATATCGTTGAAACTTTTCAAATCTTGATAACCTTCACCCCAAGCCTTTTTAAGGTTATTCAAATCATTGCAATACCGTCTTCTGAGCCACACTCGGTAAGCTTCACGCATGGGTGGGGAATAATCAAAAAGTCCGTCAGCTCCAGAGTTACCGAAGGAATACCCCAATTCTTGTTCTCCTGTTGTAGCTAAACTAACATATAAAATATCACCATTTTCTTGGTATTTTTTGTAGCGTTCCATCACTTCAGCTGTAAAACTTTTCATGCGGGTCATCGTTGAGGTTGCCGCAAATGAAGTCATACTGCGCTTGCCGGGTCCCGACTGTGCAAAACTGTACCGCCCTTCTCCATCAACCATTATA
>JANPIG010000036.1:0-2970 GCA_031424875.1 Cytophagales bacterium | reverse complement strand
CTCGTTTGGCGATTGAAAACAAAGCGAAAATTAAACCAGGACAAATCTTGGCGAAAATTCCACGTGCGGCAGGTAAAACTCGTGATATTACGGGTGGTCTTCCAAGAGTAACGGAATTATTTGAAGCTCGTAATCCATCTAACCCAGCGGTTGTTTCTGAAATTGACGGTGTAATCACTTTAGGAGGTATTAAACGTGGTAATCGTGAGATTTATGTACGTGCCAAAGACGGTGCAGAACGTAAATACTTGGTGCCCTTGTCGAAACACATCCTTGTACAAAATAATGACTTTGTGCGTGCAGGTGTGCCACTTTCAGATGGTGCCATTACGCCATCAGATATTTTGGCAATCAAAGGACCAACAGCAGTACAAGAGTATTTGGTAAATGAAATTCAGGACGTTTATCGTCTTCAAGGTGTGAAGTTTAACGATAAGCACATTGAATCAATCGTTCGTCAGATGATGCAGAAAGTGATTATCATTGAATCAGGAGACACGATGTTCTTGAACGGACAAAGTGTAAATAGATTCGTTTTCCGTGAGGATAATGATGCCATCATGGATAAGAAAGTAGTTACTGATGCGGGTGATTCAGAGAAGATGAAAGTAGGTATGATTGTTTCGGCACGTGCATTACGTGATGAAAACTCATCTTTGAAACGTCGTGATTTGAAAATCGTAACTGTGCGTGATGCAGAAGCAGCCGTGGCACATCCACACTTGCAAGGTATCACTCAGGCATCTTTGGGAACTGACTCGTTTATGTCAGCCGCCTCTTTCCAAGAGACTACCAAAGTATTGTCAGAAGCATCAATCCGTGCGAAGCAAGACTGTTTGGAAGGTTTGAAAGAAAACGTAATTGTAGGACACTTAATTCCAGCAGGAACGGGCGTTCGCAAGTATGCAGACTATCAGATTACACCAAAAGAAGAATTACAACAAATCGAAGCATCAAGAGAAGCAAAGGCCTCTGAAAAATCAGGTAATAGCTATCGTAAGGCTCGTTGGACGGTGTAGTTTTTAGGTAAAGTATAGAATGCAAAAAGCCCTCAGATTAAGTTCTGAGGGCTTTTTTGTATGCCTGTCATTCCGATGAAGGAGGAAACTGGCTTATAATACTATATTGATAAATCCTAATTCAGTTCCCTCCTACGGCGGGATGACAGAATATCAACAAATCATTTTACTTCATCTTATAAGCAGGATGATTTTTTACGTATTCATCAAAAGAAAATTTACCTGAGCCAATTATCCAAAACAAACATAATAACGCCAATACAATCAAAGAAAGCCATAATTCTGAATTTACAAAAGAAAAACCGTTGCGTATATTAGTTAAAAAAACGGCTCCTACTAAAATGGGTACTTGAAAAGCAGAAGCTAATCGAGTAAGGCAACCAAGCGAAATCAATAGCCCGCCCACCAAATGAGCAAAGGCAATATAATGCACCGCCACAAAAGTAAAAGCGTTGAAATGTAAACCTTCCACTAAGGCTTTCAACTGCGAAGTATCGCCGATAAAACTCACTCCTTTCATAAACAATAAAAGCCCTAATCCGATTCTCACGATGTCGAGCCAAGCGGGATGATGCGAATCTCCCCAATGTTCAATGCGTTCAATTGCTGTCATTTTGTTTTTATGATTTACGTTTTTGTATTGAATTTAGAAAATAAATGTTGTATTGTCAAGAGAACGTTGTACTTTTTTATGAAAATTCTTAAAAATCAAGACTTGGTAATTTGCCCGACAATTGATTTTTTTGGAATTTGCAAACTTTGTATCATTAAAACAGTGAATGGTCCACGACAAACGGTCAAGGGTTAAAAGTTCATACAAAATTAACTTTTAAATCATCAGCAAATTTATTATTAACGACCAAACCGTTCACCTTTTAACGTGAACCGTTCAGCGTGAACCGATAGCAAAATGAAAATATTATTAAATCTTATCGTCTTAACATTATTGACCTTCAAAGGCTTTTCACAAGACGCACATTTTCGGAAGAAAGAGTATTTATTATCAAAAGGAGTTGCCATCAGTGGCTATGATCCAGTAGCCTATTTTTCAGGTAAACCTCAAAAAGGAAAAGTCACCAATGCTTACACATATGAAGGCGTAACTTACCAATTTGCTAATCCTGCAAACTTGGAAACATTCAAGAAAACCCCAACAAAATATGAGCCTCAATATGGCGGCTGGTGTGCGTATGCGATGGGCAAAACGGGCGAAAAAGTAGAAGTTGATCCAGAGACTTATAAAGTTCTTAATGGCAAATTATATTTGTTTTATCATACTTTTTTCAGCAATACCCTTACAGATTGGAACAAAGATGAAAATGCTTTGAAGACAAAAGCAGATGCGAATTGGGGAAAGGTAGTGAACGGTTCACGGTGAATGGAATTGGCGAACGGTTCACGCAAAACTGTGAACGGTTTTTTGACAACACAATATCATAAATAGCTGATTATCAATTAATTAATTTGCATATAAATTTTTAAACAATTGCAGTAAACCGTTTACCTTTATCCGTGAACCATTTATTAAAATTTTACCGTGTACCAAAAGAAAATGAATAAAACACAAACAAAGATTTCATGGGCTGCACAAATATTGGCTGCCCTCATTTTGGGGCAAACCCTTTTCTTTAAATTCACAGGAGCTGCCGAAAGCGTTGAATTATTCACTAAATTAGGGGTTGAACCTTATGGGCGATATTTTACGGGCGTAATGGAATTAATAACCGTAATTTTATTGCTTTCTCCCCGCAAGGCTTGGATGGGTGCACTATTGGGTATTGGGCTAATGTTGGGAGCAATTGGTTCACATTTATTAGTGCTTGGCATTATGAGTATGGGTGATGGCGGCTATTTATTTTTCTTAGCCATCATTACACTAATCTGCTGTCTCACAGTGGCTTATATTCGTAAAAGTGATATTTTAGTACAATTTTATCTCTTTAAATAATTG
>JANPIG010000035.1:0-1967 GCA_031424875.1 Cytophagales bacterium | reverse complement strand
AGAAATGGTTCGTTTTGGTAAAAATGGTTCAGATGCAACGTCGGGTGCAATTCGTTTAGCTCGTGCATATACTAAAAAGGATTATGTTTTAGTCTGTGGTTATCATGGTTGGCAAGATTGGTATATTGGTTCGACAACTCGAGATAGCGGTGTTCCTCAAGCAGTGAAAGAATTAACACATAAATTTAACTATAATGATATCAAGTCATTAGAAGATAAATTTGAAGAGCTAAAAGGAAAAGTAGCAGCTGTAATTCTGGAACCAATAAATGTTGTAGAGCCTCAAGATAATTTCCTTCAAAAGGTTAAAGATTTGACCCATGAAAACGGTGCTGTGTTAATATTTGATGAAACAATTACAGGTTTTAGATACGCAAATGGTGGAGCCCAAGAATATTTTGGGGTCATACCAGATTTAGCAACTTTTGGCAAAGGTTTAGCAAATGGTTATCCTGTATCAGCTGTTGCAGGTAAAGCGGAAATAATGAAATTAATGGAAGAAATTTTCTTTTCCTTTACTTTCGGTGGAGAAACGCTTTCATTGGCAGCATCTCTCGCAGTATTAGAAAAAATGAGAAGAGAGCCAGTTGTAGAAAAACTCCAAGCAACTGGGCAAGAAATAATTGATAGATTAACAACATTGATTGAGGATTATAAATTAGGCTATGTATTTGGAGTTACTGGTTTGCCTGTATGGTCTTTTTTTACTTTTAATGACACGGATAAGATTTCAATGTGGGGTTTAATTACTTTATTGTTGCAAGAAATGCTTGCTAATGGAATATTGACTTATGGAACTCACAATGTAAGTTATGCTCATTCAAGAGAAGATATAAATGCTTTAATGGACTCTTATGAAAAATATTTTGTTAAAATAAAAGAGATTGAAAACGGCAAAAATATAAATGACTATTTACTTTGTGAGCCTTTAGTACCGCTATTTAAAGTTAGATAAATGAAACAATACAAATGCTTGAATCAACAAGTTTATGAATCAGGAATTTACAAGATTGTCCCAATAAGAGATGAGGATAAATTGAGCATAATGAAATGGCGTAATGAACAAATATATCATTTACGACAAGAGAGTGTTCTTACGGAAGAGAAACAAAACTTATATTTTGAGCAAGTAATCTCAAAGTTGTTTGAAGAAGAAAAACCAAGTCAAATTTTATTCTCTTATTTAGAAAATGATATTTGTATAGGATATGGAGGATTGGTGCATATAAATTGGATTGACCAAAATGCAGAAATTTCATTTATAATGGATACATCTATCGAAAAAGATTTTTTTGATTTTCATTGGGGAACATATTTAGATATTATTGAAAAAGTCGCTTTCCAGCAATTAACACTTCATAAATTATTTATTTACGCTTTTGATTTAAGGCCTCAATTGTATAAAGCTATCGAATTAAAACAATTTAAAAAAGAAGCTACACTAAAGGAACATTGTTTTTTTAGTAACAAGTTTATTGATGTCATAATACATTCTAAAATAGTCTCGCTGTGAAAATTTTACTTTTAATTAGCGGAAAATTAGGGGCAAACATACTTAAGCATATTGAATATAAATACTCTATTGTTGCTGTTTACACAGACTATGAGTCAACGGAAATAATTGAGTATTGTACTGAGAAAAAAATTGACATTTTTAAAGGTAATCCAAGAAAAAAAGAAAAATATAGTAGAGAGTTTGTTGAGAAATATTCTTTTGACTTGTTATTGTCAGTAAATTACTTATTTATAATTGAGCAATATCTTGTAAACTCCCCTCAAAAATATGCAGTCAATATTCATGGTTCTTTGCTTCCTAAGTATAGAGGTAGAACACCTCATATTTGGTCAATAATTAATGGTGAAAAAAATACTGGAATTACAGCCCATATTTTGACAGAAGAACTTGATGCAGGGGATATCATTGAGCAAATTGTAATTCCAATTGAAGCTCTTGATACTGGGTTTAG
>JANPIG010000034.1:0-3743 GCA_031424875.1 Cytophagales bacterium | reverse complement strand
TTGTGATTATGAAAAAACTCACCCCATAATTTCCTCGCTGTGACAATTAAATATCTTCCCTGATTGCATTAATCGCTTAGCATTCGACCCACAAGTTAATACATTTTCTATTTTAACAAATTTTCTATATCCTATGCAACCTTCTTCTCTTCCAATTACGTCTATGTTACCAAAGAGGCTGATTTAACAGTCTTCCATTACCTAAGTCTAAAATCGCACCGTTCAAAACTGGACAAAACTCTCCCATAACTATGAAAAATTTTATCAGCATATTTATCATTTTAATAGTAATATTTTCTACCTCTTTTGCCCAAAATAATCCTAAAGTTATTTGGGAGAAAAAGGTAGTTGAAATTAATTATTCGCCAAATAGTATCTCAAATCTCAATGGAATTACCCTTTCGCCTGAGGGAAATATTTTATTGAGAGCTTCATATACAAATAAAGCAAACAATGGCGAAGAGTATAATATTAAGGCTTTTGACAAGAACGGCACTCAACTTTGGAATATTTCAGATTATAGCAAAACGCCCAATTCTAACTTTATTACGAGATACGTTCCAAATAAATATCTTTATGTAGAGTCATCTTCCAAAAACTTCAATCGAGATACTATTCTATATTTCGATAAAAACTTTACGTATCTCAAAACACTTAATACCAATCTGCCAAACACCTATGCCCTCGACGTTGAAGATGGAATAATCTATGCCACTACTGATAAGAAATTTATCAAATATGACCTCAATGGAAAGGAAGAATGGCAATATCAGAATGAAGAGCCAACGATTTTGGTCAATTCTGTTGCTCCATATATTGGTTTGGAAGGCAATGCTGGGATTCAAAAAAAGAATATGCTCATTTTGAATAAAAATGGCAAAAAAATAGGGCGAACCGAACCTCAACTTTATTACAAAACCTACTCGACACCCGACAAAGGTTTTTGGCTTTTGACAGACGGCAATTATACTCAAGCAGAATATATAAAGTTTGATTCGACAGGAAAACAAACAGCTAAATTTACGGTAGCAGATTTGCCCGCACGTTGGCAAAGTGATGTAGCTATTAGGTTGAATGTCATGAAAAACAATGGGCTTTTCTCAATTTATATGAACGATAAAGCCGAGATTGTTTTCATACGTATGATGCCCGATGGAAGCCTAAAAAAATCAGTTAAAAATCTGGATATCAGCAATGTAAGAGATAATAAAATCTCACTTGAGTATAGTCTTGTGGATGAAAATAATTGTATGTTTAAATGTAGATATGTAAAAGTATCAGAGTTTTCGGGAAATAAATACATTGGCGTTGCTAAGTTTGAGGACACCAATTTAGGATGGAGCAAACAGATTGATGATACTGGTCTTGGTGAAAATATTAGATTTAATCTTGATGGCGAAAATATGTTTTGTATTTCTGACAATTACCCTCTTACGAGAGCATCGTCTGCAGCAAAAATATCTTTTTATGATTATGATGGAAATTTAAAGTGGAAACAAACCAACCAAAATCAATCAGGTGTTGTAGATTATAGAAAGGTTAAAAATGACCTCTACCTAAAATACGTTTACATCAATCTTGAATTTACTTCCAAAGTGAAATTTAGCGATGGTTCGGAAATTTGGACAAAGCCTATTTCTATTAATTCCTTAGCCGATGATATAAAGTTTGATAAATTGGGAAATACTTATATTAAATATACTTATTGTACAGATAGTTCTTACAGTTCTTGCTTCAGTAATAGAAAATCAAAAATTGTAATAACCAACTCTGACGATTTAGAAATTGGAGGTTATAGTTACCCAAATCCAAGTAATCATAACACTAATTCATTTGCCATTGATAGTGATAATAACCTTATTATATTATTATTAGAATCCACAAAAAATCTTTTTAATAATACTTATAATTTACGCAAAATAAAATTCTGTGGTAACTCTTTCAGCACTATTACTCCTCCACAGATTACTGGTATTACGGATGCTTGCCCTGGTGAAAAAGTTAAACTATCTATCCCAAAAATAGAAGGCGTTAGTTATCAATGGCAAAAAGATGGAAAAGACTTGCTTGCAGAAGGAAAAGATGCCGTTCAAGATGTAGGCGTTTCGGGGGCTTATACCGTCACACTCAAAGATTTAACTTGCTTAAATTCAGTTACTTCCAAAGAATTAAAGGTTAATATTCGTTCTTTACCCAATACAGAAATTAAAACTGCTAAACTTAGTTTTTGTCAGGGAGATAAAACAACTATTACCTCCACTACCAATGGTACTTTTTTTCAATGGCAAAAAGATGAAAAGGATATAACCAATGCCACAGCTGCCAATTATGAAGTTACCCAATCAGGTCAATATCGCTTGGGTGTAAGAGATGAAAAATGCCCACAGATTGGATATTCCAACGTGATTCCTATTGAAGGAAAACCCTTGCCCGATGCCATCATTAGTAGCGATATAAAATCTGTAATCGTTGAACCATTTACCGTAAAAATGATTGCTAATGCTGGCACAGGTTTAAGCTATCAGTGGGCAAAAAATGACACTGCCATCGTTAATGCTACCACTGCAATTTATGAGACCAAAAAGGCTGGAAAATTTACCGTTACCGTAACAAAAGATGGTTGCTCAAAGACCTCCGAACCTTTATTAATTAGCATTCAAATTGCCTTAGCGAACGAAACAGAAATTGGGGAAGATGAAGTGAAAATTTTCCCTAATCCAAGTCAGGGGGAATTTAATATAACGCTTTCAAACACCTTCAAAGGTGCTGATATTCAGTTATTTAACTTATTAGGTCAAGAGCATATACTCATACACACAGGTGATAAAATGCAAGCACAAAACATCACACGAGGGACGTATTTTCTGAAAGTTATTAAGGGAGAAAGGGTGTTTACTTCAAAGGTTGTAGTGTATTAAATATTGTTTAAAACGGAAGCCTTCGGTTTGACCGAAAGCTTCCGTAAAACATATAAGTCCGAAGTCTTCACTTAATATCTACTTACCTTCAAAGACTGCAAACCGCCTTCAAATTTGATAGTGATTTTCTTGGTAGCTTTGTCATAATCAGGGGTTTCCCAATGACCGTCTTTTTGAATAAATCCATCAAAATCTTTATCATTCAAACCGCCATCAATCTCTATTCTACAGCCTGCCGTAGTAGGAACTTGGAATTCAATATTAGTTAAGCCAGATTCCACTTTTACATCTAAATTATCCACCTTGTCACCCACTTTTACATCAGTTTCAGTCAAACCCGTTTTGATGGAAAGATTTTTGATTTTATAAGCACTCAAATCAAAATCTGCTTTACCTGCTCCAAATTCAAAATTCATATCCCAAATCACATTCGGATTTAGTTTCAAATTGACTCTATTGTGGTTATTATCGCCAAAATCCACTTTATTCGTTTTTCCTTTCAAAGTAAAATTAACCGTTGGGTTATCAGCATCACCCATTTTTTTCAAGGAAATATTGCCAAAATTAAGATTAGCATCTGCCTCCGCTAATTGCGAAGACGTTTCTTTGATATCAAATTCAGCCGCCCCACCTTTAAATTCCAGTGTTGCACTTTTGATATTAGCATCCATTGGTTCAGATAATTTTTGATTTGCCCCTTTGAAGGATGTATCTCCGTCATTATCATTATTATTGCTGCTATCATCGTCATCATCATCGTCGCTAAGGTCGAGATTGATACCATTTCTGTCAAAAGCATGTTCAACTTTATTAGAACAACTCCGA
>JANPIG010000033.1:0-1291 GCA_031424875.1 Cytophagales bacterium | reverse complement strand
ATCGTCTATATAAGCCTTATCAAAATCAGCCCCCTTTTTTGAAGCTAAATCATCATACATTTTCTGAGATTTTTCACTCAAAGTTGTAGGAAGCGAAATATTATATTTCTCAGCTAATTTTTCAAATTCACTATTGGCGGCTCCATGGTCTTTTGTCATCATCATACCAAAATCTTTGACCGAAGCTGCTGAAGCATTTGTTTGAGCTAATTCGCCCAATTTAACTTCCAACATACCGCCATCTGCTACTGCTACTGCCCATTCTGCATCATCATCCATTTTGGTAGTGTCAAATTTTTCTTCGTTTTGCTCCTCCGCAACTTCTTTGCTGTCTTCAGCTTTTTTAGTATCACAAGCCGATAAAGCCATTACGCTGAATATGGCCAATATTAATATCTTTTTCATAATAATTGATTTAAGAATTTGAATATAATAACTTATAATAAATCCTTTAAAACTTTTATACCAAACTTTTAGCATGAAAAAATATGCTTTTAGAAGTATAGTTTACATTAATTTCGGGGAATTTAATACCCAATCAATTCTCATGTTGGATTAAACCAATCAATTTTGAATGACTAATAGCATCCAGTGTGTGGCTAAATTGTAGGATTTTAATTTGCTTATTTTCAATATTTGATAATAATCTTGTGGTGATATCTTCTTTTTCAGCACTAACATTTCTGATATAAATGGCTATGATTCTATCAGCATATTTATTAGCGATTGAAGCATATATTTCGGGATCTCGTTGTGAATTATCTCCTAATAAAATAAATTTCTGTTTAGGAAAGGCTTCCAAAATTCTAATTACACGAATAAACTTCCCCTGATGTTTTGTAGTGCCGGTACTAAAAAGTTGATACCATTTTTTAATACTATTTAATAAAAAAGCACCTTTAGGTAAGTCATTATGTTTAAAAAATTCGTTTAGATCATCATAAAGGTTCCATTCACTACTTGAAACGTAGAAAAATGGATTGAGTAAATCAGGAGTGGTTTGGGCAAGAGAAAGTAACTGATAAAACTTTACTACATTATCAAATGCTTTTCTACTCCTTGGATTTTTGGTAAACATTACCCTCAGTTTTTTGCCCGTTTTTGAGGAATGAGATATTAAAACTGTATCATCAATATCAGAAATAAATCCGTACTGCGTGGAATGTGGTATAAAGATTTTGCCTTGCCCAGTAGCCGTAATTTTGTCTTGATTATCCATTGAATTGACCACGACTTGATGCCACCCTGCTTCTACGTGTTCTGATGATTGCCATTCAAATTTAAAAAAACC
>JANPIG010000032.1:0-4571 GCA_031424875.1 Cytophagales bacterium | reverse complement strand
ATAAACCCATAAGTTGACTTTATGAAAATAGTTATTACTTTTGTTCAGGGACTGTATAGTTTTAAATATGACGGACAAATTGACGAATTAGAAAGGCTTTTAGATGATTGGAATAATCCAGAGTATTTAGAATTGTTTTTTGAGCAAAACGAAAGTGATTTGTCATATTTCGGAATAAACATTGACACCGCAATTAGTGATACTATCAGTGAAGCGGAGAAATTAAAGAACCTTCTCATGAAACTGTCAAACAATAATTCTATCTCATTGGATTATATTTTCAGACCTCTGGACAACTTAGAATTTAGAGAGATTTCATTATCGAAGCAGAAAGCAAGTAGAAGATGGTTAAGATTATATGCTATCAAAATAGAAACAAACCATTATGTGATTACTGGTGGAGCAATCAAACTAACGCACAAAATGCAAGAAAAAGAGCATACGCAAAAAGAGTTAGTTAAATTAGAAAAATGTAGAAATTACTTACAATCACAAGGTGTTTTTGATACAGATTCATTCAACGAATTGACCTTATAATTATGGAACATAGCAAAAATTTAGATAATTTCTTGAATTTAGTCAGCAATGAATCATCGGGCTGGCTTAAAAAAGCACAATGGCGTGAAGATAACAAAGAATGGCTTCACCGTTCCGCCAAAATTGCGATAAAAATACTTAGTAAACTTCGTAATAATCGTAATGAAGGTAAATCGCCAAGTAGCCAAAAAGACTTAGCCGAAATGATGGGGGTAAGCCCACAACAAGTCAATAAAATGGTGAAAGGCTCCGAAAACTTAACGCTTGAAACGATTAGTAAAATTGAAAAAGCCCTTGGAATTCAATTGATGGAAATTAGCGAAACGTATAATAAGTCCGCAATTCAAGACAAGGAATTAGAGCCTTCGGTATAAACATTTTTGAGTATTTTGCCCTCTACATTTCCTTTCAAAATAAAATAATCATACATGAAATTATACAAAACCACCCAAGGAATCATCATTCAGTCTGATGACAAAGTCTATCTTTCTCAAGAAAAAGATTGGGATTATTATGTCAATCAAGACAATCTTTATGAAGTAATAGTCTCTGAAATTCAGACACTTAACGAAATTCTATGGGATTATGAGGACATTCATGCACCCATCGGTCATCAAGAAATTTGGGCTTCGGGCGTAACCTATATGCGTAGTCGTGAGGCAAGGATGGAGGAGTCGCAAGATTCGGGTGGAGCAGATTTTTATGCCCGAGTTTACGAAGCCGAACGTCCTGAATTATTCTTCAAATCTTCTGCCAGCCGTTGCGTAGGCACGGGCGAAGAGGTACGCATTCGTAAAGATTCTGCTTGGAATGTTCCCGAACCCGAACTAACGCTTTTCATTACTTCAAATGGTAAAATTGTGGGATATACCATCGGAAATGATATGAGTTCGAGGGATATTGAAGGCGAAAATCCACTGTATTTGCCCCAAGCCAAAAGCTACGATAAAGCTGCTGCTATTGGACCTTGTTTATACGTTCCAAAAAGTAAAATTAATCCCAATACTCAGATTTCGATTGAAATTTTGAGAAATAACGAACGAGTTTTTGAAGGAGATATTTCCATCAACCGCATCAAAAGAAGTTTTGATGAATTGGCAGAATATTTATTCAGAGAAATGTCGTTTCCACACGGGGCATATTTAATGACGGGAACGGGTATTGTACCGCCCAACGGTTTTACTTTAGCCATCGGAGACGAAATCAACATTACCATTGAAGGCATTGGAACGTTGAAGAATTTTGTGGGGGAGAAATAGTAGTGAAAGAATAATTATGGAACACGGGTTGAACACGGAATTTTATTTTTTTGGTTCTTATAGGATTTATACGGAAGTCGTCCTTTTGAAGGACGACTTCCGTGTTCGACAAACAAATCCCGACTGTGCGTCCCAGTATCAATCATAGTTGAACAATTTCTTAATCCGTGTCTAATCCGTTCAATCAGTGTTCGATAATTACCGAATATTCCCCCCAACATTCAATCCACTCGGTACTCTCACAGGGATTGTTTTATCAAAATTATTATCCGAAAGAGCATTGATAAAGGCAACAATTTCTTGTTGTCGTCCCCCAATTCTTACTTGCCTGATTCGGGCATCCACTTGACGAATATTCACATTTGGATTCTGAGAATTTCCACCCGCTACTCGTCCATAAAATTGCAAAACTTGATTCAAATCTTGAAAAACACCGCTGTGCATAAATGGAGCGGTAAATTGTAGATTTCTTAAACTTGCCGTTCTGAAAGCGTAGGTATTATTTGCTCCTGCATCCGAAGTGGTATTTTTGGCATTATCAGGCACAGAAAGTACATGAAATTGATAATCTGAAAACATATCTCCCGAATGACACGCCGCACATCCAGCATCTTTAAAAGACTGTATTCCCTGAATTTGTTGAGCCGTCAGAGCCGATTTGTCTCCATTTTGAAAACGGTCATAAGGTGAGTTATTAGTAATTAGCGTTCGTTCAAAAGATGCCAAAGCCTTGCCCAAATTGACTGTTGTAATAGATTGAGCATTGCCAAAAGCATTTTGAAAAAGCATTCTATATTCTGCAATATTTTTCAACCGTGCCACCACACTATCCAAAGCCAAAGCCTCAGGATAGGCATTGCCACGCATTTCTTCTAAGTTAGCAATGGGCTCAGCGGACTGATTTTCAAGACTTTGACCCCTATTATCCCAAAACATGGGAGCCGTAGAAGGATTGTAAATGCCAGCGGCATTTATTCCATTAAAGCCTGTATTAAGAATAGTTTGTGAATTCCGTTTGACAAAAGCAATGGTATTAGGACTTAGAAAATGCCTATTACTGCCGAATCCTGTGGCATTTACACCAATAGAAATATCCAGACCATCCGAATATCCAGTGCTTGGGTGGTGGCAAGTGGCACAGGCTACGTCTTTTTTGCCAGACAGAATTGGGTCGTAAAATAACATTTTGCCCAATGCGATTTTGGAAGCACTCGAAGGATTGTTAAGGGGACTATTCGCAAAAGCAGTTAATCGAGCTTGGCTGTCTTCGATCATAGTGGGCGTAATAATTTCAGTAGCATCATTTTTCTGACAAGCAAAAATCAAGAAAGAGCAAAGGGTAATAAAGAGAGTTGAGGATAATTTGATGTTGTGTTTCATAATGGATAAAATTTGTACGATTGAGTGGAAATATAATTTTGCGTACAATTTTTATCAATATGCTTGGATTTAGTGGATACCATTAAGCAACGACCTATTGGCTTAATTATTTGATGCAATTTGAATTATTTTCTTGGGGGTAGAATTTTTATCTTTTAATTTTTGTTTTAGATTGACTTAATTGATAAACTCAATCAATGCAATCAACCAACTCAATTTCCGAAAAAGCACAGATAATCCTCTTCGATGGAGTATGTAATTTCTGTAATTCTTCTATCAATTTTATCATTGATCACGACCCCGAAAAACACTTTAAATTTGCTCCTTTACAATCTGATTTAGGTCAACGTGTTTTAAGGCAATTCAATAAAAACGTTAATGATTTTGATTCTGTTATCCTGCTGAAAAACAATCAATTATATCAAAAATCAGAGGCTGCCGTTGAGATTGCAAAACAACTTTCGGGTACTTGGAAATATCTTGCTGTCTTCGGTATTCTTCCCACCTTTTTCCTTAATTTCTTCTATGATATTATTGCCAAAAATCGGTATCGAATCTTTGGAAAAACTGAAACGTGTCGTATGCCTACGCCAGAGTTGCGGGAAAGATTTTTATGATTGAATAGTTATTAGAGAATAGAGAATAGTTAATTTTGCAAGTGGGTTGTTGAAAACTATTCACTCAATCTATTATTCACTCATTCACTCATTGATACATGAAAGCATACGTTTTCCCTGGTCAGGGTTCACAATTCAAAGGTATGGGCAAAGACCTGTACGATAATTCAACCACTGCAAAAGCACTTTTCGAGCAAGCCAACGACATTTTAGGTTTCCGAATCACCGATATTATGTTTGAAGGAACAGACGAAGAACTCAAACAAACCAAAGTAACTCAACCTGCTATTTTCTTACATTCTGTCATTTTAGCAAAGGAAACTGCTGATTTTCAACCAGAAATGGTGGCAGGCCATTCATTGGGAGAATTCTCTGCCCTCGTTTCAGCGGGTGCTTTAACCTTTGAAGACGGTTTACGGTTAGTTTCTGCTCGTGCTTTAGCCATGCAAAAAGCTTGCGAAATGAACCCATCTACAATGGCAGCGGTTTTAAACCTCCCAGATGCAACTATTGAAGAAATATGTGCCTCTATTACGGATGAAATTGTAGTGGCAGCCAATTATAATTGTCCAGGTCAAGTAGTGATTTCTGGTTCAAATGAAGGCGTAGCAAAAGCAGGAGAGAAATTGAAAGAAGCAGGAGCGAAGCGTGTTTTACCTTTACCAGTTGGTGGTGCATTTCATTCACCTTTGATGGCTCCTGCTCGTGAAGAGTTGGCAACAGCTATTGAAAACACGGCCTTTTTAGCTCCATCATGCCCAATATATCAAAATGTAAA
>JANPIG010000031.1:0-7494 GCA_031424875.1 Cytophagales bacterium | reverse complement strand
GTCGAAGCCATCAAAAGTGCTTTGATTCTAGAGGGTTTTGATATTTTAGCAACGGCACCTTCGCTCGCTGAAACCAGCAATTTGCTCAATAAATTTACTCCTGATATTTTAATTATTGGGGCCGAATTATCAGGTATAAACAATCTTAGAGTGTTAGAAAACCTCATTATTAGTCCTTCCACAAAAATTATTCTTTATTCCAGAAATACAGATTTAGAAAAAACCTTAACTGCCATCAAAAAGGGCGTGATGGGGTATCTGAATTTAGATACTGATCTAAATGAGTTAATTACCTGCGTGAAGGCCGTCATAAATGGCTCAAAATATTTATGTCATATTACTCGAAATGACCTTTTTTTGTTGGATAATCATCAACCCGCCAAGCCAATTAGAAATAATAAGTTATCGGAACAAGAAAATAAAGTACTGAGTTTAGTAGCAGAAGGAAAAACAAACGATGAAATTGCCGATATGTTGAATATCGCTTCAAATACAGTCAATAATCATAGAGCCAATATTAGAAAAAAGTTAGATTTGAAGGGCGGAAAAAGTATCCTCTTGCAGTATGCTATTTCGCAGAAAAATTACTATGGATAGAATCTACTATTAAATAATGCTTTTATTAGTAGAAAAACGACTATTGAGTCCTAAAAAATGATAGAAAAACGACTATTGATAGTATAGGTTTTATCATGTTGTTTTGTATCATATTTCGAAAGTGGTATTTCAGAAATCAAAATAGCCTACACCTTCCAATATTGCTTACCTTCTAATTTTATATTAGTTGTTAAGAACCCGAACCTTTAGTTCGGGTTTTTTTGTGCATAAATATGAGTCATTTTCCTTAATTTTGCAGATGTCATAAGTGGAAGACTATTTTTCTAAGTTAAGTTTAAATAGGCTGAAAGCTAAAATATTAAATTACGCAATGTTAGATATAATCTCCCAAGAGCTAAATGAAGCTCAAATAGTCCTTCAAAATTTTCTTTCCAACGAAAAAAATATTGCTGATATCAATGCTGCTGCCCGATTAATGGCTGATGCTATCCAAAATGGGGGTAAAATATTGTCTTGTGGTAATGGTGGTTCCCATTGCGATGCCATGCACTTTGCTGAGGAATTGTCAGGTCGTTATCGTGAAAACCGTCGGGCTTTACCTGCTATTGCTATTTCAGATGTATCGCACATATCTTGTGTGAGCAATGATTTTGGTTATGAATATGTGTTCTCACGTTTTATTGAAGGGCTTGGAAATCAGGGAGATGTGTTGTTGGGAATCTCAACGAGTGGTAATTCTGACAATATTATCAAAGCCGTGGAGGCTGCCCGCAAGAAGGGTATGAAGGTAATAATTTTGTCAGGTAAGGATGGTGGAAAATTAGCTAATCATGCTGATGTAGAAATCCGTGTGCCACACTTCGGTTATGCCGACCGTATTCAAGAAATTCATATCAAAGTGATTCATATTTTGATATTATTGATAGAGAAAATGGTGATTGGGTAACAAAATTAGACCACGGATGACACAGATGGGATAGATTGACACGGATAAAATAAAATGTTAAAAATCCGTGTAAATCCGTCAAATCTGTGTCATCCGTGGTCTAAATCAAGCGTTAATCAACAAATTGCCAAACCCTTCCTAATCCTCAAAATCGCCTCTTCAAACACTGAAACCTCTGCACATAAAGATGTGCGAATATACTCATTCCCAGCCGTTCCAAAGATTCCGCCAGGAGTGATGAATACACCAGACTTTTCTAAAATTTCATCGGTTAACTCAAAACCAGTTTTATAGTTGGAAGGTATTTTTGCCCAAACAAACATTCCAGATTGATTTTTATCGTACTGACAATCAAGTAATTGCATTATTTCAAATACTTTTTGCTGACGTTCTTTATACGTTTCATTAAGTTTCTGAAACCAAGCTTTATCATTTTGTAAAGCCTTCACCGCTGCCATTTGCAAAGGTAGAAACATTCCAGAATCCATATTAGATTTGAACCTTAAAACTGGATTAATAAACTCGGCTTTTCCCACCAACATTCCCATTCTCCAACCTGCCATATTATGCGATTTTGAGAGTGAATTTAGTTCCAAAGCTACTTCTTTCATGCCTTCAACCGCCAGCATACTTTGCGGGTCGTCATTTAAAATAAAACTGTAAGGATTATCATTAACAATGAGAATATTATATGCCAAAGCAAAGTCTCTTAATTCCTCAAAAAACGCTTTCGTAGCCTTTGCACCCGTTGGCATATGCGGATAATTTACCCACATCAATTTCACTTTCGACAAATCTTTTTTGGCTAATTCCTTCAAATCGGGCAACCAACCATTGGCTTCTGAAAGGTCATAATCAACCACCGTAGCACCCGTCAAAAGTGAAGCTGCCCGATAGGTCGGATAACCTGGATTTGGGACTAATACTTCATCACCTGACTCTAAATACGCCATCGAAATGTGCATAATTCCTTCCTTAGAGCCAATGAGGGGCAATATTTCTTTGGCAGGATTTAAAGAAACTCCGTAAGCATTTTGATAAAAATCAGCCATTGCTTCACGCAAAGCAGGAATGCCCACATAACTTTGATAAGCATGATTTTGAGGCTTTTGGGCAGAATCCGCCAAAGCAGAAATCGTTTCGTCAGAAGGGGGCAAATCAGGGCTACCAATGCCTAAATTCAAGACATCAATGCCCGAAGCACGCATTTCAGCAATTTGTTTTAACTTGGTCGAGAAGTAATATTCTTGAACCAAATTCATTCGGGAAGCAGGGGAAATGGTCATCTTTTAGCTTTAAGTTTTGAGCTATAAGCTATGAGAAAAAGTTTTTTGAAACTCAATGCTCATGGCTCAAAGCTCATAGCTACATAAAAAAAGCCCACTCAAATTGAGTCGGCTTGTGTATTGTTAGTTCTTAATTTCTATTGGAACACACCCGACTGTTACTGACCGTAGTAGTAATAGTAATTTGGATATGTGTTGTTTGCATTTTGCATGGAACAAAGGTAGTTTTAAAATTTTATTTTGACAAATTACGCACCACATCAAATACTAAATCTTGCTCAAAACCTTTGCTAAGAGCATATTTTACTATTTTTTGTTTCTTAATTAACGGATTTGTTTCCTTTACTTCTTTGGCTTTTTTCTCAATAATGGTCTGTAATGTTTGCATATAATCATCCCCATCAATTTCGCTCATACCTGCCCGTAAACAATAATCAGAAACGCCCCGCATTTTTAGTTCTTGACGGATTTTGATGCGTCCCCATTTTTTTTGGCGGAATTTACTTCCTGCAAATATTCGAGCAAAACGTTCTTCGTTGAGGTAATTATTCTCAATTAACCAAACAATAATTTGTTCAGATTCATCGCCAACTACTTCCAATTCAGCCAATTTACTCCGAACTTCCTTTTGTGTTCGTTCTTGATAAGCACAGAAATTGGCGGCTTTTATGAGGGCTTCTTTGTTCAAATTTCGGGGTTTATGGGGTTTAGGGGTTAATGGGATTTGGGAATTGATGGGATTTAGTCCAAAATCCCATCAACCCCACAATCCCTAAATCCCTTATTTTCTCGAATCTTTCATCACATAAATAACTCTACCAATTAATCCAAAACAACCAATTCCCCCAAAAATGAGAATGAAGACAGTTTTTTCATTCATCCCAATTGAAAATAGCGTCATCATACCCCAAATAATAAAGGCAATCATCATTAGCCCAGCAATGCCCAAAAGTATATATGCGATGCTTTTCATCTTGAATAATTTTATTGATAAATTCTTCTATCGGTAGTTACAATGGCTGGTTTGCCGTATAATTTCCCGTTCGTCTTGAAAGTCCATTTCTGCACGCCCGTTTCAGCGTTGAGGGCAAAAACATTTCCTTCTGGACTATTTACAAAGACAATATCGTTGGAAAAAGTTGAACGGGCAGGGCTATTATCAGCGGTGGTTAAAGTCCATTTTTTTGTTCCTGTTCTACCATCAAGGGCATAAAATGCTTTTCCATAACTTCCAGCAAAAATAATTCCTGATACAATAGTAGGGTCAGTTTGCAGATTTACATCAATAGCCAATTTCCAAACTTCATTTCGTAGAGAGGTATCAATTGCCGTCAATCCTCCTCCATTTGTATAAGCATAAATAATACTATTAATAGCTCCTAAACCTGTAATACCACTTATGGGACTAAACGAACGTCTAAAAAAGGCACTGTCGGCTCTGATGGCAGTTAGTTTTTTATTACTCTCATCGGCAAAATATACTAATCCATTCGCCACAATAACAGCATTGATAATTGGAACTTTACTTATAGAATAACCCCATTTTTTCCGCCCACCACTATTATCAACAGCATAAAGGCTATCACTCGTATAGAAAGTTGTACCAGCCGAAGTAGTTGGATTTGCTTTAAGACTACTAATTAAAACTTTTCTCCATCGCACCCCACCCGTCTGAGGTTCAAAGGCTTTTAGGGTATCTTTATGCGTTCTTATCAAAACCACATCCGTTCCAAATGCCGGAATAGAATCTGTTCCGTTATAAATTTCAGCACTCCAACGTTTCATACCTGTCTGAGCATCAAGTACTTGAAGAATTCTGTTGGAATTTCTAAAATAAATCAGACCATTCGACAAAGTCATATTTACAATATTTCCCACGAAATTATTCCAACGTTTTTTCTGATTCAAATAATTAACGGCATATACTTTTTGGTCTGCACACACTACGTACAGAAGACTATCGCTCAACAAAGGACCTTGAATGATTTCCGAACCTACGTCCACCGTCCATTTTTTTGCCCCTGTGTGGGCATCAAGGGCATAGATATTTTTATCGGTACTTGCCACAAAAACAGTTTCGTTTTCGGGTTCGTTATTATATTTAACGGCTTGTTCAATACAAGAAGAAAATAGACAACTCGATAAGGCTATGAACAGGAAATATTTTAATTTGGCAGACATTTTAGAGATTTTTTGATTGTTTAGTAACGGTAAAATAATAACTTGTAAAATTTTAGAGTGGCTATTTTATTGATAGTTTTACTTACTTTTGAAGCGAATAGCAGAGCTATTTAATGAAAAAGTAAATAAAAATAGCGGTAAAAGAGTCGTTTAAAAATGGTAAGTTATTGTTTTACCGTTACTGTAATTCAAATTTAACAAATATTGTGCAAATTTAATAATGGCATTCCATAGCCCTCATCACAAAACTATTATTAGAATGAAAAACTTATCCCTTATCCTTGGCGTTGCTTTGTTAGCGACAGCGTGTAAAGAAGAAAAAAAAGCCGTAACAATGAATCCAGACGTAATGAAAGCCCCAATGGCGGCTATAAAGCCACACCCCATGACCCTTCACGGAGATACTCGGGAAGACAATTATTATTGGTTAAACGACCCCAAAAATCCCGAAGTCCTTAAATACCTTAACGATGAAAATGCCTATACTGATACAGTGATGGCTCCTACGAAAGCTCTTCAAGATAAACTTTTCAATGAAATGAAAGGTAGAATAAAAGAAAAAGACGAGTCTGTACCCGTGAAAGATGGTGGCTATTATTATTATTCAAAATATATAGAAGGTGGAGAATATCCCTTGTATTGTCGCAAAAAAGGCTCACTTGATGCTCCCGAAGAAATCCTTTTGGATGGAAACAAGATGGCAAAAGGGAAGTCATACTTTGCGGTAGGGGGTTATGAAATATCTGATAATGAGGAACTTATGGCGTATGGTATTGATACCGTAAGCCGTAGAAATTATACCGTTCAGTTCAAAAATCTAAAAACTGGAGAAATTTATAAAGAGAAAATCAAAAATACCGAAGGCGGTTCTTATGCTTGGGCTGCCGATAACAAAACGTTTTTCTACACTTTAAAAGACCAAACAACCCTTTTGGCTTCCAAAGTTTATCGCCACGTGTTGGGAACTGACCCTAAAACGGATGTATTGGTTTATACCGAAAAAGACCCTCAATTTTATATGGGCTTGGGTAGAACGAAATCCAAGAAATACATCATTATAGTTTCAGACCATAATGGGGTTTCTTCAGAATATCAACTTTTGGATGCTTCTGACCCGAACGGTAAATTCACCACTTTCTTTCCTCGGAAACACGGTTTGGAGTATTCAATTGAACATTTTGGCAATAAATTTTATATCAGAACCAATGCTGACGGAGCCACTAATTTCAAGTTGATGGAAGTTGCCGAAGGAAAAACTACTGATATGAAAAACTGGAAAGAAGTGATTCCAAACCGTGCCGATACGTATTTGGATGGCATGGAAGTCTTCAAAAATCATTTGGTTTTGCAGGAAAGAAGCAAGGCACTTTTGCACCTCCGCATCATTGACCAAACCACCAAAAAAGAACATTACGTCAAGTTTGATGAACCCGCTTATGATGCTGGCGTTGGAGCAAATCCTGATTTTGATACTAACATTCTTCGTTTCAATTATACTTCTTTGACCACTCCAAGTTCAACTTTTGACTACAATATGGATACGAAAGAAGACAAATTGATGAAAGAACAAGAGGTTTTGGGCGAATTTGATAAAACAGATTACGTTACGGAACGCCTTTTTGCGACTGCCCGAGACGGTGTGAAAGTTCCCGTATCGATTGTCTATAAAAAAGGATTCAAAAAAGACGGTTCACAGCCACTTTTGCAGTACGCTTATGGGTCTTATGGGTATTCGACTGACCCTTATTTTTCAGCAGCTCGTTTGAGTTTATTGAACCGTGGATTTGCCTTTGCCATCGCTCATATACGTGGAGGACAAGAAATGGGTCGTCAATGGTATGAAGATGGAAAATTGTTAAAAAAGATGAATACTTTTAATGATTTTATCGACGTTTCTGAATTTTTGCTCAAAGAAAAATTTACTTCCAAAGAGAAATTATTTGCTAATGGAGGCTCTGCGGGCGGTTTATTGATGGGAGCTATTACCAATATGCGTCCAGATTTGTATAGAGGCATCATTGCAGGCGTGCCTTTCGTCGATGTGGTAACAACGATGTTGGACGAGACAATTCCTTTGACCACGGGCGAGTGGGAAGAGTGGGGAAATCCGAAACAAAAAATTTATTACGACTACATGAAATCGTATTCGCCGATTGATAATGTTACGAAAAAAGATTATCCAAATATGTTGATAACCTCTGGTTTGCATGACTCACAAGTACAATATTTTGAGCCAGCCAAATGGGTTTCCAAACTCAGGGCCTTGAAAACCGACAAAAATGTTCTCCTTTTTCACTGCGATATGGAAGCAGGACACGGCGGAGCATCAGGACGTTTCAAGCGTTTTCATGATGTGGCACGGGAATATGCGTTTATGTTGAATTTGGTTGGGGTAGGAGAATAAAGAGATTTTATTTTTCATTTAGTCGCTCGCATCTGTTATCGACAAGATGCGAACGGCTAAATAAAATTTGGCAAAATCACATTAAAAACTAAATAACCACTAAAAAATAAACCCATAAG
>JANPIG010000030.1:0-2172 GCA_031424875.1 Cytophagales bacterium | reverse complement strand
CAAACGCCAGATAATGAGCATCAAATCTTCTTCGGTTTTATTGATTTTTTCTAACATATTAACTACAAATAAATATTTTATCTACGAAATATTCGTAAATGTAATAATATTTTGTAATATAAAAATATTTTTTAGAAATTTTAACATTTTTTTAGGGGTTTTGCTTTGAAAATTGTCGTACTTTTAAGCAATATTTCGAGATGAAAAACGTTTTTTTTTCTTGTAATCTAAACTCCCAAACGGGCTACGATATGAAAAGAATGATACTTTTGGGCATCCTCTTGAGTGGATTTTCACTAAATGCCATCGCACAATCGTCTGATATTCAGAAGCCTATTACTATTACACCCACACTTTCAGTCCAAAATATTGGTTGGCTTGAAAGTGGAACTCTTGGGAGTGCATCCCTAAAAATTCAAACGCAGGTTGCTAAAAAGATTAACTTATCCGTCGAAGGTGGAGCTTTCAAGAGTTTGGGAGCAACTAACCCTACTTTCAATAATACAAATGCGCTTCCCTCTTATTCATGTATTGCTTACGACCCTACAGAAAAATTTGGGGGATTGACAGGCTCGCCAACGGGTTTGGGAGCTACTACATCGGGTATTCCGAAGACCTATCTGCAAGGAAGTTTTGTAAATATTGATGCTGGGATTCCCATCAAATTGGGTGACAGTTCAAAGTTTTCGGTTGAGCCTTTTGTAGGCATTGAGGCAAAAATTTGGAATCGTTCGGCAGAATTTGGAACGGAAGGAAATATTACGACTTTTGAAGAAAAATATAAGTTTTTATCGCCAACATTAGGAGCAAAATTAAATTATACCAGTAAATCAAAAGTGAAAGTAAGTCTCAGAATATCAACCAGTTATCCTTTGATTTCAAAAATGAAAACGGATGAAAAAAATCTTACCTTACCAAATACTGAAATTGATTTAACCAAAATGCTTTCACCTTCCATTGAGTTGGGTGCAAGGATAAAAAAGGTTACGATAAAACTCCGTTACGAACGAATTAACTTTGGCACTGCCGATACCATCAGAGGTTATTCAATGCCTTCATCAAGTGCTAATGTTTCAGGCGTTTCTATTGGATATGATTTTTAGTTACATGTCGCACGGGAGTTTTTCCCGTGAAGCCCACAAACAGTTTGGACTCCGCTTCACGGGACGGATTCCCGAGCTATATTTATAACCATTTATGAAAGATAAATCTCTTCCTCCCTTCGTCAAATCTTGGCGGCAATTATACTGGCTCGTGGTGGCAAATCTCATCCTGATGATTGCCTTATTTTCCCTTTTTAGTGAATATTTTAGTTAGGCTATCAGCAGTCGGCTTTGGGCAGTCAGCATTTGTAGCCGATTGCTGACTGCCGAAAGCCAACAGCAAAAAAACAATATGACAAATATAGACTGGATAGTTTTAGTAATGACTTTGGGAGGAATTGTGGGTTTTGGGTTTTGGAAAGGACGCATCTCTTCGCAAAATATTGAAGGATATTTATTGGCAGACCGCCAAATGCCTTGGTATCACGTTACGCTTTCGGTGATGGCTACTCAGGCAAGTGCCATTACGTTTTTGTCTGCCCCTGGACAAGCATACACCGATGGAATGCGTTTCGTTCAGTTCTATTTTGGACTTCCTTTGGCGATGATTGTGCTGTCGATAACGTTCATTCCGATGTTCAAAAAGATGAATGTTTACACCGCTTATGAGTTTTTGGAAGGTCGTTTTGACTTGAAAACCAGAGTGTTAGCTTCATTATTGTTTCTTCTGCCTCGTGCCTTATCTACGGGCGTAACCATTGCAGCACCCTCCATTATTCTCTCGGCTATTTTAGGTTGGAATCTTTATTGGACTAATATTCTCACGGGAACAATTGTAACGATTTATTGTATGTTTGGGGGTTCAAAAACTATTTCCTACACGCAATTGCAACAGATGTTTGTGGTTTTGATTGGAATGTTTTTGGCAGGATATATGGTTGTTCATTTATTACCTACCGAAATGGGCTTTGTCGATACGCTTAAAGTGGCGGGTAAAATGGGAAAACTAAACGTAATTGATTGGAAATTCGACCTCAGTAATCGCTATAATGTATGGTCGGGCTTGATTGGTGGTTTCTTTTTACAATTATCATATTTCGGAACTGACCAGTCGCAAGTGGGGCGTTAT
>JANPIG010000029.1:0-1381 GCA_031424875.1 Cytophagales bacterium | reverse complement strand
TTACGAATGTAAGCAATAAAAATAAATGCTTCCTAAGTAAATCTGATAGTATCAATAACGCCCGTATGTTAGCCACTGTAAAATGTAAATGTACAGAAGCATTTATAGCGATGAACACGGCTGATATAACTTTTAAAAACTCTTCAACGTTACCCAAAGATTCTTTATTGAAAAATGACAACTGCGAAGCTTTATCAAGACAATTAAATAGTTTCATTACTATTGCTTCTTGGTATAAATGTTTTGAAAGCAAAGCAGATAGCACAGACTTCGTTAAAAAGTTAAATGGATTAGGTTGTAAATGTACAGATGCCTTAAATTTAGTTAAATCTACTGAAAGTATTTATAAGATGAAAACTCCAATTGCTGATTCCACCAAGCAATGCAAAAATTACTCCCAAGCCTTGACCAATTACCTTAAAATAGGTTCAAGTTACAAATGTCTTTCCACAAATGATAGTACAGGGTATGCCAAAATTTTGACTTCATTAAAATGTAAATAAAATGGCACAATCAAAACTTTCTGAATTCAAGCAATTGATTGCTCAAATGGATGAAACAGAACTCCGTGAGGAATTGATGAGGCTTTACAATAAACTGCCATTAGTTAAAGATTTTTATAATCAAGATTTAATGACCGAAGAAGAGCGTCAAGAAGTCTTAAAAACTTATAAATCCAAAATTTATAAGGAATATTGGTCTTCAAAAAGTAGCCCTAAAATCCCCAATAATACTAATATCAAGAAGATATTGGAAGAGTATGAAAAGATTGCAGTATTTCCTTATGATGTTATCGACCTTCTAATTTATCGAGTTGAAACTAATACCGACCATGCAAATACTTTTGGTGGGACTTCCGATGGAAGCTATAATACTTCCATTACATCCTTCAAAAAAGCTATGAAATTGATGAATGACAATAATTTAAAATCTTATTTTGAAGATAGATGTCAGAAAATATTGAACGCAAATAATGTAGATTATTGGTATATTGAGCAATTGGAATACCTTTTTGAGCAAGAATAAATTTAAACTAAAAATTATTTTTTGGTATTTCTGACATATTTTTTTGTGAAATTTTAATTTAATGGCATTGTTTAACAATTTTGAGGTTTCATTATTATTTTTGTGGTAAAATAAAATAATTAATATTATGGCTTTTGATATAGAAATGATTAAGGCGGTTTACGAGAGAATGCCCTCACGCATTGAAGCAGCTCGTAAATTAGTAGGAAAACCGCTTTCACTTACCGAAAAAATCCTATATTCTCATTTGTGGGAAGGACAGCCCACTTCAACTTTTGAAAGAGGTGCCTCATACGTTGATTTTGCTCCTGATCGTGTTGCCATGCAAGATGCAACAGCTCAAATGGCACTTTTG
>JANPIG010000028.1:0-2983 GCA_031424875.1 Cytophagales bacterium | reverse complement strand
TTTTCACCTCTTCAACACGTTCTTTTGAGAGTTGTAAATTAGCATTCCAATCCCCTTGATTATCGGTATGTCCTTCCAACATAATTTCCATGGTTGGGTTTTCTTTCATCACTTTCACGATTCTGTCCAACTCCGCAAATGACTCCGAGAGCATTTCAGCCTTGCTTTGTTCAAAAAACACCGCATTTAAAGTCATCTTTTGTCCTGCTTGAATGGGCAGTAAATATATATTTTTTTTGAACTCTTTAAAATTATTCTCCTTCGTAAAATCCATTGGCTCTGAAACTGCCATAAAGCCCTTTTTTGTTGCCGAGATAGTATAACTTTGTTTAGAAGGCAACATCATTTTATAATCGCCCGTTTCAGGGTCATAGCTCACGCAAACTGTATCTTTATCGCTCAGATTTTGAACATTGATACGGGCAGAAATTGGTTTTTTGTCAATCATATTATATACACCACCTGTAACCTGAATTACTGCATTGGGTTTGATGGATTCGGGGACTCTTAATTTGAAAATATCTTCCTCCCCAATGGCATTTTGTTGCGATGCAAAATAAGCATAATCACCCAAAGCAGAAATACTAAAATAGCCATCCCATTCAGGTGTATTAATGATAGTACCTAAATTTTCCGGTTCCGACCATTTCAACCAACTATCATCTAATCTCCTACTGATAAAAATGTCATTGTTACCATAGCCACTAAAACCTTTTGAAGAAAAATATAGCGTTTTACCATCGGAAGCAATAAATGGCGTACTTTCCTCATCTGCAGTATTAATTTTTTTTCCAACGTTTTTGGGTTCAGACCATATATTATCAGGTTGTAAAAAAGATACATAAATATCTTTGCCCCCTTGTGTTTCTGCAAATTGTCCAGTCATAATTAATACTCTTCCATTGGGTGAAAAGCTATATTCAGCATAATCAGACTTATTTTTGAAATTTATTATACTGATTGGTTTTGGGAATGACCAGCCTGTCGCTGTTTTCAAAGACATTGATACCCCCTTAGACATTGAGCCATCTTTTAGATAAACATTATTCAACAAAATCGTTTTTCCATCTGGCGAAATGGCACAAATAGCATTGTGTTCCGAATTATTTATAGGTTCTCCAATGGGTTTAGCCATGCCCCATTTGCCATCTTTTAGCATTTCAGAAAACCATACATCTTGATTTTTGGTGTTGCCTAAATTGTCTGGATGTTTCCAGCGAGTATAGTAAAGAGTCTTGCCATCGGGTGAAATTACAGGGGCAATTTCTCGATAAGCAGAATTTACATTTTCGCCTAAAGTCTCTTTTATAGAAATATCGGGTAGATTTTTCGCTAAATTAATGGTGGCTTTAATAGGTGATTCAGACTGCGAAATCCCAATGGCATCAATTTGATTCCAACCTTTCACACGTGTAGTATTCAATACTATTTTTATACCTCTAACTCTAAATGTGGTTAATTTTGGGAAAATGATATTGGTCATTTTCCCAACTTCCGTTGAAGGCGAATTTTTATTTAACCAAAGGGGTTTTACATTATCAAATTCATCAAAACCTTCTATTTTTACAATGCTACCCTGTCCCATGTTCTCAGCAATGGCAATTTGCCGGATTGGCATAAGTGTATCAAAACCTACAATAATGAATTCCTCCTGCGGATTATCCTGTGTCATGGGTTGCCACGCACATACACTTTGCCCGAAGGTGGGAAGTTTATTAGGTTTACCTAAAATCTGAATGGCTCGGTTTTCTTTGGTAGTATTAGCATCAGAATATTCAGAGGAGAAAGCAATCACACGGCTCGCCCAAAAGGTTTTTTGTGCAATGGATTGAAGCGAAATGAGGGAAAATATTAATATGGTTAATGCGAATCTCATTTGTTGATTTAATGGGTAAATAAGGATAATGAAGCCTATACTAAAATATCATAATATCCTCAAAAGCCTTCTTAGGCTCTTTTTTGATTTTCTCAAAGGTGAGTTTAGGCTGTTTTTTCTCAACTTTCAAGCCCTTTTGGAGTTGAAGATTATGGTCATAAAATTCAATGGCTCTTTGAACTTTATTTTTATTAATTGTCAAAAAATACGGGCGACGACCATTTTTCTGAATTAAACGAGCGTCTAATTTATAAATTGTACCTTCTGGAAAATCTGAGATGATTTTCAAGGGGCAACCAATCTTCAAATCGCAAGGAATTGTCTGTCCTTCCAACGTTTTCAAGCGTGGACGATTTCGGCGAGTGTCAAAATACACTTTGGCATAAATATCCAAGAAGATTTTCTTCTCTAATTCGGGCATTTCAGAGACGAGCGAGAGTTGCATAGACGTACTACGGGAATCTTTCCCATATTTTTAAATGTATTATAATGGGATTAAACCTAAAATTAGGGATAAAATCCTAATCTTTCAAATTACTTTTCAACCAATCACCAATGCCATAAGGGTCTTGAAGCGGAGCAGAGACGTATTCATGCTTGATTTGCCAGTGATTAGCTTCATTTTTCCGTAAAACAAAGGTTGAACGAAATTGTACTGCAAATTCTTTTTGTTTTACTTCCACCGTCAAAACTATCATTCCTCCCACCCATGCCATATCCGTAGAGGTTTCTTCAAAAGGTCCTTCTACCCATTTCGTTTAGCGTTAAAGGAGAATCACAAAAATCACCCCAATCTTTGGCAATTTTTTCATAACCCATAGTGGTATAGCGTGGTCCTTCTAAAATTACATAAGTTTCCTCAGAATGAACATAACTTGCTCCAATGTCATCAACTCGTTTGTCAATAATTGATTGGTAAAAATGATTAATGGTTTCGATTGGAGACATATTTCACTTTGGATTTTCGATTTTCGATTGTGGATTTTTTGCAATCCCAATTCAGAAGGAATTTAAGTAATCCTTCCAAAGATACCCAAAATCTATTATATTTGAAAAAATGAAATACCTCCTTATTAAAATGAAACAATCAAAATACGACTCCATTTC
>JANPIG010000027.1:0-1769 GCA_031424875.1 Cytophagales bacterium | reverse complement strand
GGCTAAAGCCTGTGGTACAAATTCCAACAAATTTCCTTCCGAAATTTCCTCGCTAAATTCAATTCCACCAAAAGTTGCCCTTAACGGACTATACGCCTTTCTATCTTGAATAATAACTGAAAACCGTGCCTCAATATCCTGATTATCAGCATTTTGCCAGTAAAATGTTAATAAACGCTCTCCACCCTGATTTTGCAAATGCTCCTTTTCGTTGAAAAAATATCGTGAAAAATTGAAGAGCAATTTACTTTCATCAATAGACTTGTTTGGAGAATTTGAGTCGTTTATTAATAGCATTTTGGGGTTTTATGATTTGCTTTCGGAACTAAAAACTATTTGGCACAAAGGCTAATTCCAAGAACAAAAGTTTTCCAATATCCCTAGCGAGGTTTCTTAAAACCCTCGCTAAGGATATTGGAAGGGCGAATTGCCAAATTCGTTATAATTCCGTATTTTTTAAAATCTAAAAACGAACTTCCCGAAAGTAGAAAAAACTTTCGGGAAGTATAAAATCTAAAATCCAAAATCATTTCGCCTGTGCTTCCACAACCGCAATCGCTACCATGTTTACAATCTCACGAACGGACGAACCTAATTGCAATACGTGTACGGGCTTGCGAAGACCTAAAAGTATCGGTCCAATGTACTCAATATCAGAGGTTTCTTTTAAAAGATTATAAGCAATATTGGCAGCTGAAAGATTAGGGAAAATAAGCGTATTTGCTCCTTCTTCTGCCAATTTAGAGAAGGGATAATTTTCCTTAATCAACTCATTATCAAAGGCTAAATGCGCTTGCATTTCACCTTCTACAATCATTTCGGGGTGCTTTTTCTGTAAAATTGCCGTTGCCTCACGCATTTTCACCGCATCATCGCCATTGGCAGTTCCGAAATTGGAATAAGTCAAAAGGGCAATTCTTGGTTTCAGGTTAAACTGCTCAACTGCTTTGGCGGTTAATTCCGTAATTTCTACGATATCTTCAACGGTTGGGTTGAAATTTACGGTGGTGTCAGAGAAAAATACAGGACCTTTTTTTGTTAAAAGAATGTACATTCCTGATACTTTTTTTACCCCATCTTCACGCCCAATAATTTGTAAGGCGGGGCGAATGGCATCGGGATAATTACGAGTCAGACCCGAAATTACACAGTCTGCATCGCCCGTTTCTACCATCATTGAGGCAAAATAACTCCGGACTTGCATCTGTTTGTGAGCTTCGTATTGGTTATAACCACGGCGTTTTCTTTTCTCGAAAAACAAATCGCCGTATTGCCGCAAACGCTCTGCTGTTTCAGCAGCACGAGTGTCAATTATTTCTATATCATTGATTTCCAGATTATTAGTCCTAATAATACTCCTGATTTTTACAGCATCTCCCAATAAAATTGGAACACAAATTCCTTCATCTTTCGACTGTTGAACGGCTTTCAATACTTTCAAATTCTCTGCATCGGCAAAAACCACTCTTTTAGGATTTCGCTTGGCACGGTTGATAATATATTTGGTAAGCTGATTATCGAGTCCGAGACGTTTACTCAATTCCAACTCATAGGCCTCCCAATCGGTGATGGGCTTTTGGGCTAACCCTGATTCCATGGCGGCACGGGCAACGGCTGGAGCAACAGTAGTAATCAAGCGAGGGTCAACGGGCTTTGGGATAATGTAGGTCCTGCCAAATGAAAGATTTTTTTCGTTATATGCCAAATTAACACTGTCGGGAACAGGTTTTTTTGCTAAGTCTGCTAAGGCTTTTGCGGCTGCCATTTTC
>JANPIG010000026.1:0-5393 GCA_031424875.1 Cytophagales bacterium | reverse complement strand
TCAATATTTGTCAAGTCTAATACTCCGGTATAATCCAATAAAATTTTGGGGCTTCCAATGTAATAACTACCCAGTTCAAACCCCACTCCTACTCTTTTTTTGGACACAGCTCTTCCAAAGCCAAATCCTATAAATGGGGCTAATTTATTCCACTGAAGTTCAAAATTTATTTTTCCGAAGTCTTCTGCTGAAAGGACTAAATCTTTGGTATCAAATCCTGTGTCAGTATCAGTAAAGGCAGCAAATTTAGAATTATAGAAATAAGCGATTCCTGTTGTTAGATATAAGGAACTTTTTTTGAATGGAGTATAGTCAATTCCCAAATACCCTTGACCCATCCGTAAATCTGGGTCTATTCTGATTATAGTTTTGGAGTTATAATGGTAGTTGTAAAGTTTTCCGTATCCTATATATGTAAGACCACCCTTTAAAAAAAGCTGATTATTTTTAGGAAGATGATAAGCAAAATTAATTCCACCACCCAATGTACCCAAACTAATGCCAATTGATTTTGTAAAACCCTTTACTTTTACAGAATCAATCATCTTGGCATTAGTGATATATTGAAAAAGTAGTAGGGTAACAATTAAGCAGAAATTTCTTCTTATTGCGTTCATTTTATAGGTTTTGCCTTAAAAGTGTGTTATAATAAAACTCAATTAATTGTACGCCAGTATGGTATTTTTAGGGTAGCAATAGGGTTTAATTTCTCTTGTCTCTGTACAAATTTAGGCATATTAAAACCGAGTGCCAAAAAATTTTATTATACGGTAAAACTTATGCAATATAACACAAAATACTATTTAATTGCCTAAAATATAATTTTAATTTTTGCTTATTTTGCCTTAAATGTAATATTTTGAGTTAAAACCCATAGTATTTGAGTCTATAATATTGAGTATGTCCAAAATAACCTTGATTTCTATTAACTTGCCGATATATTCAAAATGTTCAACAACAGTATTTCTGAAAATGAAATTTAAATAATCGTTTTTACCAATACTTGTAAAAATTAGTACCTTCTATGCATGCTACCATTATAAGTGATATCACACAGTTAAAATCAGAAAATAGAAAAGGATTTGCGGTCTTAATTGACCCCGATAACGTAAACTGGGACACATTTCATAATCTTATAAAAATTAGTATAAAATGTGAAGTGTCATATTTCTTTATTGGGGGCAGCCTTATTACCAACAACATTTCCGAAAAAATTATCGCTTCAATAAAAGAAGTTTGTTCAATCCCAACAATCATTTTTCCTGGGAATTGTCAACACTTCACACCAAATGCTGATGCAATTTTATTTTTATCCCTTTTATCAGGACGAAACCCTGATTTTTTGATTGGTCAGCACGTGATTGCTGCTCCTATTTTGAAGAAAAGTTCTATAGAAATTTTACCAACTGCCTACCTCCTAATTGACGGTGGGAGGCCCACTACTGTTTCTTACATTTCAAATACAACACCTATTCCGAGTGATAAGTCCACCATTGCTGCCTGTACTGCTATGGCAGGTGAGATGTTAGGATTAAAAATGATATTTATGGATGCTGGAAGTGGTGCCATCAATCATGTACCCATTAAGATGATTGCTGATGTGAAAGAATCAGTAGATATACCCGTTATCATAGGAGGCGGCATAAATACAGCTTCTAAGGCAAAAGCGGTACTATCAGCAGGGGCCGATATCATTGTTGTGGGAAATGGCATAGAGAAAAATTTTGAATTAATTAAGGAAATCAGCGAAGTTGTTCTAACCTTAAATACTGCAAATTTAATTACTGAATTCTCTTAATGCGGCTTTCGCTCGGATATCAACGGAGTTTTTATTCTCATTCTTTTTATAAGCAATCACTCTATTAAAAAATATTTTTGCCTGCTCATTATCTCCCAATTCTTTGTAGATATAGCCTAATTGTAGGGTAGAATTAGCGCCAAACCCCCATTCTTGATTTTCTGACAGGTGAATGGAATGTTTATAAGAAATTATGGCTTGCTCAATTTTATTTATTTTATGATAAATCCTCCCCTCTCGATAGTAATATTCAGCCTGTTCTTTGAGATTTAGTTTTTGTTTATCTTTAATACTATCAATGGCTCGTATAGCTTTATCATAGTATCCGCCATCAAAAGCAAAACGTGCTTTAAGCAATAATTTATGGGAAATTTGCTTGTTTCTTATATAATTTTCGTAAAATTTTTGAGCAGCTTTGTCCGCATCAGCAAGCGTGTTACCTACATGAGGGATTTTATTCAGATAAATTAGTGCTTTGCCTTCCTCATTATTTAGCCAATAAGCATAAAACATTTTCAGAGCGGCATCTTTTTGAAAAATTGGATTTTTGAAATTTTTAGTAAAAGTTGAATAATGAGCAATGGATTGTGAATAATCTTCTCGCTGTAAAGCAATCTCAGCTTTGAGATAGTTGAAGATGGGCATCATCAAATATTCAGTCCCAGCAGGTCGTTTTTCTATAAGTTCGAGTGCAATGTTACTTTTATTATTACGCATCAGTATGACGGAAGCCAAGAAATTAATAGAAAGATAGTCTAGATGCGTGTTAGCAAATTTCAATAATTGTTCACTTTTTTTTGCATCAAAATTTAATAGATAAGACTGTACATAGAAGTTATAAAATTGGGCCTCTGTCCCAAATATTGTATCCTTTATAGCCTTATTGAGCTCCTCTTGCCCTTTTTGTATATTACCACGCAAACCCATCAAATTAGTAACCCATGTATAATTTTCAGGAATTGAGCCAATGATGATATGAATTAATCCCAGCGATTTTTGTTGAGGAATGAAGTTGGGGAAGCGTTTTATGTTCTCTTTTAGTAATTTATTGGCTTGAATGAAATCCCATGCCGCTTTAGTTTCATTTCCAAAACGATATTTGATAGGCACCCAATGTAATTTAATCTCGGCTTGAATAAATCTGCTGTATGGAGAATTTTTATCTAAATTATCAATTAAATCTAATCGTTTCTCTTCATTTTCAGCTAACTTTTTATATTCTTCTTGACTTGCATTATTTAACAGATAAATCATATCTATGTAATCATCCAGTAAAATTTTAATACCATTATTAGAGTTTTCTGTGGCTAATAATTGCTTGGCTGATTCAATTTTAAATTTGATAATTTCTTGATACGCCTTTTGCAGCTTTGGTGTAAACTCAAAGTCATTATTGATGGGCTGAGGTACAATTTTGGCTATATTTCCTGTTAAATTTTTAGCAAGTATTGTAGAAGAATGAAATACGAAAATAATTAATATTAAAGCGTATTTACTCCCAAAGCGATCTTTTAAGTTGTATATAAAGTTATTATTCACAGTTTTTTTCGGTATTTCAGATTAGGATTCTATAGAAGGTTAATAATTATTCTGATAGACCTAATGAAAGTATTATGTTGGAAACCTCAACCTTATTTTTAAGAAATTTCATTGGAAGATAGAAAAAAAATCTCAATTTTGACATCTTATTTCCAGTCATGAGACAAATTAACAAATTTTTAATTTTTATTATTCCCTTTAAAAAGCAACTATTGATTGTTGCCAAAATGCTTTTTTTGGTCTTAATTCTGTATTATCTTATTAAAGTTTTTGCCCAAAAAAATGAAGATTTTGAGGCTGTTAAAAGCCAACTAAGCCTTTTGCTCAATCCTAAAAGTTTAGTAATCATTTGCATTATTATTGCTTTAAATTTTATAAACTGGGCTTTGGAAGCAATGAAGTGGCAAGTGCTGGTGAAACCTATCGAAGAAGTAAGTTTCTCAGAATCCTACAAAGGAGTGTTAGCGGGGCTATCGCTTGGATTTATCTCACCTGCCAACTTAGGGGACATGGCAGGTAGAATGTTAACAGTAAAAAACGAAACAAGAAAACGAAGTTTCGGAGCCGTGTTTATGGGCAGTTCAATTCAAACCTATATAACACTTTTTTTTGGAACAATTGCTTTTGGATATTTCATCTTTTACGTCCTTCCAAAGACGTCATTTTTATACTTGATTATCTTTACTTTTCTACTTTTTGGAGTCATTTTAGGAGTCATCTTAGTTCGAGCAAGGCAAGTTTTAAGCGATTTTTTTTTTAGAATTTCATGGTTACAAAAACTGATTTTGTATTTTGAAATAATCAATTCCTATTCCATTAATACCATTGCAAAAGCCCTTGGGTTTGGTGGGTTGCGTTATGCAGTTTTTACCTTTCAATTTCTCTTAATATTTTTGGTCTTTCAAATCCATTTGCCCTTAAGTGATGCCTTAATGATTATAAATTTAATCTTCCTAGCAAAAACAATCATTCCGACTTTCAATTTTTTAACAGATTTAGGCGTAAGGCAAATTTCGGCAATATATCTTTTTGATTTTTATGGAATTAATCATTCAGTTGTGATAGCAGCAGTTTTTAGCCTATGGCTCACCAATATTTTGTTGCCTGTATTGGGAGGTACTGGAGTAGTTTTATTTTCAAAGTTTCAGGGGGTGAAATAATAAATACTTTATTGAATTGGATTTTAAATGAAATTCTTGTTAATGACTTTCTCATTTGTTTGATGATGCCTTTTGAGTACTCACAACTTAACCAAACAAGAAAAATAAAAATTGGCAAATCTCGTTTTCGAACTTCTTGTTGGTTATAAGGCATACTATCTTATTAAAATATAAAATACAAAAGTGTTTCTATTAAAAAACGTTTTGTGCAAACTATGTGCAAACCATAAAATCTTTTCCACAAAAAAAGGAGCTACGAATAATCGTAACTCCTTAAATATCAATAACTTAACAACGTGGGCCCACTTGGAATCGAACCAAGCACCTACTGATTATGAGTCAGTAATTACATACTAATAATTGGTAGTAACCAGTGTTAAAAAGTGCCTTTCAATGCTTTGAAGGCACTTTTTTTATTTGTATATTTATCATTAATAATGAGCATTTTGGGTATTTATGTAAACCATTTGTAAACCATTTGTAAACCAAGAAATCAAGAAAAATGGAAAATAATCAACTAAATATTGGCAGTAGAAATGCCACTGTAAAGGTAATATTATTTACCTCGAAGAAATTAGCTACAGGGGAGTATCCAGTGATGATTAAGATTACTAAAAATTGTGTAAGAAAATATATAAGCCTTGGATTTAGTTGCCCTTTAAAGTTTTGGGATAAAGCTAAGGAATTACCAAAAGCGAATCATCCCAAACGTTCTGAATTGGTTTCACTTATAAATAGATTTGAAAAAGATTTTACTGATAAAATTCAAGAGTATAATTTTCAAATGAAAGAATATACCATTGAACAATTAGTAGATGTTGTTCTAAAAAAAACGAAAAGTGCATTTGTAGAGGAATATATTGACGATTTGGTAGCAACCTTAAAAGAAGAGAAAC
>JANPIG010000025.1:0-5043 GCA_031424875.1 Cytophagales bacterium | reverse complement strand
GATGATATGTTTATGATTACGGAGGTGCAATCTCAGGCGTATCGAGCTACTGGCGATGTCAAATATATCAATCGGGCAGCAAAGGAAATGGTCTTGTATTTGGATTCACTTCAAAAGCCCAATGGCTTGTTTTATCATGCTCCTGATGTACCTTATTTTTGGAGTCGTGGTGATGGTTGGATGGCGGCTGGCATGAGCGAATTATTGAGGGCATTACCCAAAAATAATCCCAACCGTCCACGCATTATGCAAGGTTATAAACTGATGATGGAATCGCTTTTGAAGTACCAAACTAAAGAAGGAATGTGGAATCAACTCGTTGATGAGCCCAATTCATGGGCAGAAACTTCTGGAACGGGTATGTTTACTTTTGCGATGATTACGGGTGTAAAAAACGGCTGGCTCGATAAAAAAACCTATGGCACCGCTGCTCGAAAAGGATGGTTAGCTTTGATAACCTACATCAACGAAAACAACGATGTCAGAGATGTTTGTGAAGGAACGAATAAGAAAAATGATCATCAATATTATCTCGATCGCAAGCGCATTGTGGGTGATATGCACGGACAAGCTCCCGTATTATGGTGTGCAAGTGCCTTGTTAAGATAAGTATTCTTTTCTCTGTCATCTTTTCTACGTTGAGATAAACAAACATACAATAAAAGCCATTTTATTAATACAAAATATGAAGCAAAATACCACTAAATACACAATTTTATTATTCCTAACAATCAGTTCAACCACTATTTTTGCTCAAAAAATAGGTCAGCCACTATTAGGATATCGTTCAATTAAGGTATTGAGGAAGAGTGGGTTAGAATTTAAAGATTTGAATAAAAATGGCAAACTTGATAAATATGAGGATTGGCGTTTACCCCAAGAAACAAGAATTCAAGATTTGATTGCCCAAATGACAGTTGAAGAAAAAATTGGGTTTATGCTTATCAGTACGAGCCGTCTTGCGGGCGATTTTTCGTTTCAACAAAACGTTCCGAAAACTGAAATTTCAAGTGGATTTAATGAAGAAGATTTGATGCAACCTATCAATATGTTTACTCGTAAACCCTTGCCAGTCCCCAACATGGGGGCAGCAGGAACAACGAAAGGGGTTATGAGTTATCATCTTCGTCATTTTATTCTCAGAGCCAATACAAGTGCCAAAATTTTGGCGGAATGGTCGAATAATTTGCAAGCATTGTGTGAAACTTCCCGATTGGGTATCCCTGCAATAGTGGCATCAAACCCAAGAAATCATATTACGGCTGATGCTTCAATTGGTTTAAGTGTAGGCACGACGGTTTTCTCAAAATGGCCTGGGGAATTAGGCTTATCCGCTATGAGAGATTTAAAACTCACCCGGGAATTTGCCGAGATTGCCGCTAAAGAATGGAGTGCCGTAGGGCTAAGAAAAGGGTATATGTACATGGCTGATTTATCTACAGAACCCCGCTGGCAGAGAACTGAAGGCACTTTTGGTGAAGATGCTGATTGGACATCCAATATGATTCGTGAAATAGTTTTGGGTTTTCAAGGGGATAAATTAGGGAAAAATTCGGTGGCTATGACTACCAAACATTTTCCAGGTGGAGGCCCACAAGTAAACGGACAAGATTCTCACTTTGATTGGGGGAAAAATGCTCATTACCCAGGAGGAATGTTTGATTATCACGTAAAACCATTTGTTGCAGCCATCAATGCAGGAACGTCGTCAATCATGCCTTATTATTCTGCCCCCAAAAATAAGAACATGGAAGAAGTTGGATTTTCATACAATAAAGCCATTATTCAAGATTTATTAAGAAAACAATTGGGTTTCAAAGGAATTGTAAACTCTGATACCGGGCCCATTGATATGATGCCATGGGGCGTTGAAAATTTGACAATTTCACAACGTTACCAAAAAGCATTGGATGCTGGTGTAGATATTTTTTCTGGTGGTGCCAACCCAACTATGCTACTCGAAACGGTGAAAAAAGGAATGGTTTCGGAGGCAAGAATTAATGAATCAATAACTCGATTGTTGAAAGAAAAATTTGATTTAGGGTTATTTGAAAATCCTTACGTGGAAATTGATGCAGCCGTAAAGACGGTTGGAAATATAGACTTTCAAAAGAAAGCCGATTTAGCTATGCGTAAATCAATAGTTTTGTTGAGAAATGATGGGAAAGCATTGCCAATTGCTCGTATGACGGAAGGCCACCCGACCAAGGTTTATTTTGAGACTTATTTTGACGATGGTAGGACAAAGACGCCAACTAAAACTTTTAAACCAGAAGTTAATAAGTGGAATTTAGAATTTGTTTCCACCAAAGAAGAAGCTGATATAGTAATACTTTGGTTGACTCCCAATGGTGGCAGTCTATTTAATTCAAATGGAAGCACAATAGAGTTGCAATTGTCCAAAAATAAAATTGACGTGGCTCATGTAAATCAAACAACTTATCACAAACCAACGGTTATGATTATCAATTATACAAGTCCATGGGTAATTGATGAAATTGATAATCCAAATGTAAAAACAGTTTTAGCAACCTTTGGCACAACAACGGATGCCATTTTGGATGTCTTAACAGGCACATATAATCCAACGGGGAAAATGCCTTTCACCACGCCAATTTCAAGAAAAGCAGTCATGGAAAATCAATCTGATGTACCTGGCTTTATGAAACAGAAAGGATATGCTTTGTTTAAGTTTGGAGACGGGATTGGTTATTAACAAAAAGAAATTAACATACTCAACAAAAACCTTAATATACAATGACAACAAGAAGAGAATTTGTAAAAAGTACGATTATAACAGGGCTTGCTGCGGGTTTCTCCGCCAAATCTTACGCTAAAATCATGGGTTCCAATGACCGTGTGCGGGTTGCCTGTGTAGGTTTCTCTGACCGTTTTAGGTCTTCACATATTCCTCCATTCAAACAGTTTCAGAAGGAAATGAATTTTGAGATGGTAGGAGTTTCAGATATTTGGAATCGCCGTAGGGACGAAGGTAAAGCCTTTATTGACAAGGAGTTAGGCTCTGATGTGAAAGTTTTTCGGAATAATGACGAACTGTATGCCTCAAAATCTGTGGATGCTGTGATGATGTCCACCGCAGATTTTCAACACGCTTACCACACGATGGAAGCCGTTAGAGCAGGCTGTGATGTATATTGCGAAAAACCCCTTGCCGAAACGATGGAAGACAATCGTGCCGTTTTGAAAGCTGTGAAAGCATCGGGTAAAATCGTACAAATTGGTTCACAGCGTAGAAGTGGACCTAACTATTTTGCGGCAGAAGATTTTATCAAATCGGGAAAATTTGGACCAATCGTCATGGTTGAATTAGTGTGGAACGTAAATCAACCTGGACGTTGGAGAAGACCCGCTTTGACCAAAGATTTGAAAGAATCGGATATCGACTGGAAACGCTTTTTGATAAACCGTCCTGCCGATACTTTTGACCCACGTAAATACTTGGAATACAGACTTTTCTGGCCTTATTCTTCGGGAATCCCAGGACAATGGATGTCGCACCAGATTGATACAGTTCACTGGTTTTCGGGCTTGCCTCACCCACGCAGTGCTGTGGCCAACGGAGGAATTTATCAGTGGCAAGATGGTCGTAAAAATGCAGATACCATGACCGTAGTGTTTGATTATGGTCCTTTGGATGATATGACGAAAGGTTTTCAGGTACAATTCACCAGTCGTGTTTCTAACGGTGCGGGTGATACGAAAGAGTTATACTACTCAAACGGTGGTATGATTAATTTGGATACAAACGAAATTACTCCAACAGGCGGGTTAAGCGATCGTGAAGCAAAAGCCATGGGAATGCAGGCGAATTTATTGCCTAAAATGAAATTGAGCGATGTAACCAAAATTGAGACAAATGCCAATACTGGTTATGATCAATTGACAACCGCACACATCAAAAATTGGATGGATTGCGTACGTTCTCGCAAAACGCCAAATGCTCCAATTGAGGCTGGATATCAACATTCTATCGCTACGATTATGTCAAATGCCGCTTACAGAACTGGTCAGCGAGTAACTTTTGATGAGAAAACGCAAGAAGTTATGGCTGGTGGAAAGGTGTTTAAGTATTAGAAATATCGTAATTTTACGGAAGCCTTCGGTCAAACCGAAGGCTTCCGTTTAAACATGAAAGAAGACCTTTACAAAACAATAAAATTACCCTCAGAAGGGCTTTTCAAAGACAAAGGCAGTAAATTTTTAGCTTTTGCCTATCCTTTTGAAAATGAATTTGAGATAAAAACAATCATCGAACCGCTTCGGAAAGAACATTTCAAAGCGGTTCATTTTTGTTATGCCTATCGCATAGGTTTAGATAGAACTCATTTCAGAGTGAATGACGACGGAGAACCTTCTGGCTCGGCGGGTCGCCCGATTTTGAATGTGCTTTTGTCCAAAGAAATTACCAATATTTTGGTTGTAGTTGTCCGTTATTGGGGGGGTACACTTTTGGGCGTTCCAGGTTTAATCAACGCCTACAAATCTGCCACCGAAGAAGCAATTACCAATGCGGAAATCATAGAAAAAACCGTCAATGACGTTTATCAAATCACTTTTGGGTATGTTCAGATGAATGATGTGATGAAAGTAGTAAAGGATTTTGACTTGAAAATTAGAAATCAACAGTTTGATAATCAATGTGTTATGGAGGTCGAGTTTAGACAAAGTATATCCTCGCAAGTAGTTGGGAGGTTGGAGAAGATTGATGATGTTATAGTAGAATTTATCAAAACTGTATGAATAAACTAATTGTAAATTCCGAATAACTAATCCCTAATTCTTACCTTTGTAAAATATTAAAACAACAGAAAATGGACATTTACGTGAGTAGCATTTCCTTTAAATGGAAAGAAGAGAAATTAAAAGAGATTTTTGGAGCTTATGGCGAAGTAGAATCGGCAAAAATAATTATTGATAAAATTACTCGTCAGAATAAAGGTTTTGGCTTTGTTACGATGCCTAATGAAGAAGAAGCAAAGGCGGCAATAAAAGCATTGAACGGAGCAGAAATGGACGAACGTA
>JANPIG010000024.1:0-1658 GCA_031424875.1 Cytophagales bacterium | reverse complement strand
AATATCTTCCCAACAAAGTGTATCTCCCTGATTTATAGATATTTGTGAAAAATTTTCAAAATTTAATAAAGGTTTTAATCTTTCACTTTTATGAAATATTGTTAATTTATCAGCAAAATCATTCATCCTAACTTCGCCATTTGACCATAACGAAGTAACTTTAAAAGGCTCTATTTTCAATATTTTTATAATTCTTGGAGGTCTCATTTGCGGAGATGGGGATTTAGTAATTCAAATTCTTCTAATAACATTGCTTGATTCAATTTCGCCCATTTCATCACTTTTTTCAATTGAGGTTTAGGAATTTTCCCCTTTAAAACTTTTAAAGTATTAATAGAAATTAATGCTTCATATTCTGCAAAAACTGCATGAAAATGTGGTGGATTATGGTCAAAATCATAAACATAAATTTTTATGCCTTGCAAAAATTCAAACATCTTTTAATTTTATTTCAAATATACAGAGTGTAGCGTTATGTGACAAATTTATTTATAAAAATCTCACCCACCCAAAATCCCCTCAATCAAGTCATTCATTTGTGTTCCTTGAATCTGTGGTTTTTGATAACGATTATCGAAATAGAAAGGCTCAATTTTTGTGATAATATTGGCTTTAATTTGCTCGTGAAGAGGGTTTAATAAAAGATTATAGGACATCTGTGTTTGAACGGAATGTACAGCAGTAGGAATTTGTAAAGCAGCATAATTTTTGTTATTAATCCATTGATTACTTACACTTTGTAATGAATTTGGAGCAGGGTAATCTCTCCAATTTTTAGGTAACATATTTGCTTCAATCTTCAATATTGCTTCATTCGGTATTTCCATTGTTGCCATCAGTAAGGATGGCAGTTTGCTGTTGGGAAATCCTTCAAAATAATGCACTAAATATTCCAAAGCCGCTAACTCAATTGTAAGTGAGGCATATACGAGCGGTACACCCACAGGATTCCAGCGCCCTCCCGTAATTTCTGCTCCTTTACCCGAGATAAAATCGTTGGGTAAACCATATTGTGCCGACTGTAAACGATAGATTCTTGTCATGAATAGGTGCCATATTCAATTCTACTCAATACGTTATTTACCCATTCAAAACCAGTTGCGGTGTCTAATAATTCAAGGGCAGATTTATCTCCAAATATTCGCATTGATTGACGCATCCACGGTTTAAAATCTTCTAAATTTGAAAATACCTCTTCACCATGTTGATATAGCAATATTAGCTTAAATAATCGCTCTGTACTGGATGTGTCTAATTGTGTGTCAGGTATATAGCGGTGAAAAGTTCGTTCTGAAATATTCAACATACGAGCCATTTCACGGTCGGAAAGCCCCAATTTTGAGGCTACTAAATCAACGGCACTTTTACTGATTCCTTTACGAGAAAGTTCAATCAGTTCTAAGGGATTTTTGAGTTTTTCGAGTACGTTTTCCTGTTTCGTTTTCATAAATATATACATTTTGGCATAAATATATATGACAAATGCCGTAATGTCAAATAAGACCTAAAAAAAGCTATTTCCTATTAAAGAAAATAGCTTTTTTATGAATAGGCGTGGGGCGGGGTGGGGTACGGGGCCCGCGGAGAAATAGTTGAAGTGAAAAATTTATCAAACGCCGAAAAATAAAGAAAAAAAATAAAAAAAAACAAAAAAAAAA
>JANPIG010000023.1:0-1706 GCA_031424875.1 Cytophagales bacterium | reverse complement strand
AAAGAAAAAAATTATTGCAGGATAATACGCTGATTGAAATAGAAGACTTTGGAGCAGGCTCCGCAGTAATGAAATCAAACAAAAGATTGGTTAAGGATATTGCAGCATCTTCATTAAAACCAAAAAAGTTTGCACAGTTATTATCCAGGATGGTGCAACATTATAAACCGGCAACTGTTGTTGAACTGGGCACTTCGCTGGGCATCACCACTTCTTACTTAGCAAAAGCAAATGAAGTCAGTAAAGTTTTCACACTCGAAGGCTCATCTGCCATTGCATCCATTGCACAAAAAAACTTTGAGGCATTACAAATAAAAAACATCAGCCTTGCACAGGGTAATTTTGCAAAAACATTGCAGCCATTGCTCAATGAAATTGGCAATGTTGATTTTGCCACTGCGAGGTTCTTGGCATTAAAAACGCTCAACTGATTACCCGTTGATAATACATAGAAATCCAAATCTGGAGCCATGGGAGCAGGAGTCATTGTTCCGCTATTATCTGATTTACAAGCCGTGAACGTCCACAAAATCATACTAAATACGGTCGCTTTTGAGAGTAGCTGTGCTATTGTTTTCATAATTATTATAGTTTATTAATGAATTTTATTTACACTTACGAAATAATAATAACTTAGGTTTTATTATAAAAAAAAAATTAAAAATATATTTATGCAACACTATTGCAAATAAGATATTGAACTAATATATTTGCAACGATATTGCAAGTATTTAATTGCAGAGATTTAAATTATTAAATGCTTTTAATCTTTATTCTCTAAAAAATAGAAACATGAAAATAATACGAAAAGGTATTTTAGTAGCAATAATAGTAATGGCTACGATGTCAGGGTGTAAGAAAGACGAACCAGCCCCTGTAGAAGATAATGAAAACTTAACAACTCTAAGATTGAAGTTAACCGAAAGCGGAACAACATCAACTTTTACCTTTCGAGATTTGGATGGGGCAGGTGGAAATGCCCCTGTTATTGATAAAGTTTCGCTGAAACCTAATAAGTCTTATACGATGGTGGTAGAAATGTTGGATGAATCTAAAACCCCTGCCAGTATTATTTCAGATGCTATTTATGATGAAAGAGACCAACATCTTTTTGAGTATGTAGTTACTCCCGCAACAATATTAGCGATAACTACAACTGATAAAGATACTCGTGGTTTTCCAGTAGGATTATCAACTAATGCTAAAACAAATGCGGTTGGGACTGGAAAATTAAAGGTAGTACTATACCATCAGCCACCTGTGAATGGCAAGATTGTGAAGGATGGAACTTTCGGGATTGGTAGTGTTGATTTTGAGGGGACTTTTGATGTGGAGGTCAAGTAATGTTTGTAAGCACTTTTTTTACTACGTAGATATGATAGGAAAGTTAGGTTTTTAGAAAAAGTATAACCACATAGTCAGGATGGGAAGGTCAGATTTGAATAATATAAAATTTTGAAATTAATTTATTGTTATTAAAACCTAACCTCCCTATCTTTTCTATGTGTTAAAACTCTTACTTAAAAACCAGTCTGCAATCTTATACTTGAGGTATTGTACAACAGTTTGGCATTTTGTCTTAACTCAATATTTTTTAGTACACCATTTTGATTTACAGTTACAATATGGTTGTTGTTGATAATGACTATATCACCTGCTAAAGGTTTTCTGCCTATGTCCCACGTTGTTCCCGCTTCCCAATTTCC